>JAPOPO010000235.1 GCA_026712885.1 Rhodospirillales bacterium
CGGGCGCCGGCAAGACCACGCTGGCCGATGCCATCGCGGGCCTGGTGCGGCCCGAGGCGGGACGCATCGCGCTCGAAGACCGCGTGCTCTTCGATGCAGAGGCCGGGATCGACCTCAAGCCCGAGCGCCGCCGCATCGGCTACGTGTTTCAGGACGGCCGCCTCTTCCCCCACCTCAGTGTGCGCCGCAACCTGCTCTACGGGCACCGCTTCGCGCCGCGCGACGGGCGTTATGCGACGCTGGAGAGGATCGTGACGCTGCTCGGCCTGGAGACGCTGCTGCAGCGTCGGCCCGGCACCCTGTCCGGCGGCGAGCGTCAGCGCGTGGCGCTCGGCCGGGCCCTCATGGCGCAGCCCGAGCTGCTTCTCATGGACGAGCCGCTGGCTGCGCTCGACGTGCCCCGCAAGGCGCAGGTCATCGACTACATAGAGCGGCTGCGCGACGAGATCGGCGTGCCGATCGTCTTCGTCAGCCACGCGGTCGACGAGGTGGCGCGGCTCGCGGGCACGATCGTCGTCATGGCAGGCGGCAGGGTCGCGGCGGCGGGCCCTGCCGCGGACGTGATGGCCAGGCTCGACCTCGACCCGCTGGCCGGGATCGAAGCGGCCGGCGCGGTGCTGGACGCCACCGTGCTGAGCCACGACGCGGCTTACGGGCTCACCGCGCTCGCGGTGCCGGGCGGCACCCTGCGCGTACCGCGCCTCGGGCTAGCGGTGGGGCGCCGCCTCAGGTGCCGCGTGCGGGCGCGGGACGTGTCACTTGCGACTGCGGAGCCGCGCGAGACCAGCGTCCTCAACGTCTTTCGCGGCCGGGTTGTCGAGATCGGACCGCGCCGAGGCGCCTCGGTTGATGTGGCGGTCGACATTGGCGCCCGGCTGACGGCGCGCATCACGGCTCGCTCCGCCGACACACTCGGCCTTGCCCCTGGAAAGGAGGTCTACGCGCTGGTCAAGAGCGTCGCGGTCGATCCGGCATCGCTGGTGCAGGCCGAGCAGGACGACTCCTGACCCGTGGGCGCTGGGGACCCGGAACCGTCAGCCCCAGGCCTCGCCCGCAGCGTGCTCGCGCACCTGGCGCCGGGGCGCGCCTCCGAGCCCGACGACATGGGGGACGGCAATCGTTGCGTTGTCCGGCAGCGGCCCCTTCCCCGTCGCCTTCGCGTGTTGTGCGACGCTGGCGACGCCCTTCAGCGTCTCGCTCCCCGCGAGCGCGGTCAGATCGCTGCCATAGTAGTCGAACCAGGGAAGGCCGTGCGCCGTGTACGCCGCCGCCGTCGGCGGCTCGGTCGGCGGGCCCTCGCCGGTGATGGCCGCCCATTGGGCCGTGTTGACGATGGAGACGAAGCAGCGGCTGCCGTGCCTCTGATCCCAGGCTTTGAGTCCGTGCTCGTCCTCCTCGATGTGCTGGTGCATCCGCCCGCCGGGCGCGAGCCCCATGCCGGGACTCTCGCTGTAAAGAACCTCGCCGAATGCCGGGGAGTCCGCCAGACCTCTGAAGAGCGCTTCGTAGCGCTCCACCTTCATGGGATAGGCAACGACCTGCACGCCGCCATGCTGCGCGGCGCCGGTCAGCTGTTCCTCGACCGTGTAGCCCTCGCCTAGCGGCATGGCGACGAACTGGCGGATGATCCCTTTCTCCACGCAGTAGCCGTCCAGCCAGGGCTGGTCCGGCAGCACCACATAGTCCTGCGGATCGTTGTTCAGATGATCGACCCACGAGTCGCCCGTGACCGCGCAGACCTTGCCGGTCGCCACCTTCACGGCGAAGGGGTAGCTCGAATGAAAGCTGATCCAGAGCGCCTCGGCCTGGTGCATCGGCGTCATCACGCCACCGCGCCGGCGCCACGCCTCCGGCAGCCGCGCGGCATAGTCGTCCACGTGCCGCAGCGGAA
>JAPOPO010000275.1 GCA_026712885.1 Rhodospirillales bacterium
CGGACCGCCCTTCTTTGCCCCCCCCCGGGTTACGCGCCCTTTGTCCCCGCCGCGCTGGACGCCCCCGATGCTTGATGTCGGCGCTGCCCTCGTCCAGGCCGCCGAACGGGCGCCGGACCGGCTGGCCGTCGTCGATGGCGCGGACAGGCTGAATTACGGCGACTGGCTCGACCGGGCGCTCCGGCTTGCAGGCGGCCTCGAAGGGCAGCGGATCGCGACCGTGCTCCAGAACACGATCGATGCCGCGACCCTGCACTGGGCCTGCCAGCTTGCCGGCAAGCTCATCGTGCCGCTCAACTGGCGGCTGAAGGGCGAGGAGATCGACTATTGCCTCGCCGACGCCGAGGCCGACACGGTGGTCTTCGGACCGGAGGCCGCCCCGGCGGTCGGGGCGTCTTCCACGGCGCAGACCATCCACCGCATTGAGGCCAAGCCCGCGCTCGACGCGCTGCTACAGGGCCCGCCCGCAATGCCGGCGGCTTCGGCCGAGGATTGGTCGGTCATGCTCTACACCTCCGGCACGACGGGCCGGCCGAAGGGCGTGCCGCGCCGCCACCGCGCGGAGCGGGCCGCCGCCATCGCCCATGTCGCGCAGAACCGCTACGCGCCGGGCGAGGTCGCGCTCGGGGTCATGCCGCTCTACCACACCATGGGCGTGCGCTCGCTGCTGGCCTCGGCCCTGGTGGACGGCGTCTTCGTCTGCCAGCCGCGCTTCGATCCGGGCGCGGCCCTCGACCTGATCGAGGCGGAGGGTGTGACGGCGCTCTATCTGGCGCCAACGCTCTATCACGACCTCCTGGCGCATCCGGCCTTCTCGCGCGAACGCGTCCGCACAGTTCGCAAGCTCGGTTTCGCCGGCGCCTCGATGACGGACGACCTGCTGCAGCGGCTCGATGCCGCCTTCAGGCCGGAGTTGTTCGTAAACCATTACGGCTCGTCGGAAATCTACACCTTCACCGTCTGCCCGGACGCGCCGGCCAAGCCCGGCTCCGCCGGCAAAGCGGGCCTCAACCAGCGCATCCGGGTGCGGAGCCTCGACGGCGCGCGCGGGGCGGCGCCGGGCGAGGAAGGAGAGATTACGGCCTCGCTCGCCAGCGACGAGGCGTTCGAAGGCTATTGGCGCCGCCCCGACGCGGACGCCCGCGCGCTGCGCGACGGCTGGTACCATACGGGCGACACCGGCTGGCTGGACGAGGACGGCGACCTGTTCGTCACCGGCCGCGTGGACGACATGATCGTCACCGGTGGCGAGAATGTCTCGCCGGTGGAGATCGAGAGCGTCCTCTCCCTGCATCCGGCGGTGGCCGAGGTCGCCGTGGTGGGTCTGCCCGACGAGCGCTGGGGCCAGGTCGTCGCCGCTTTCGTGGCGGCCGAGGGAACGCCAACGGCCGAGGCCCTGGACGCCCACTGCCGCGCAAGCGCGCTCGCCGACTTCAAGCGCCCGCGCCGCTATGTGTTCGTGGACGAAATCCCCAAGTCGCCCGTCGGCAAAATCCTCCGCCGCCTGCTTGCCGCGCGGGACAATGACGTGGATGCCTGACGCCTGCGGTCCTTGTGTCCGTTGGCGAAATTTTGGAAAAATTTCATATTTCGCCCGCCAATGAGCTTGACCTGAGGAAAAATGTGGTATGATGCAGGCAGCGTGAGGGCGGCTCCCGGGGCCGCCTTTCGCTTTTCTGCGCAGGAGAGCGGCTGGGGCCTCGAAAAAGCCCCGGCGGGAATGGACAGGAGAAGTGCGCCCTGCGCCTCGCGCGCGCAATCAGGCGCGCGAACCGCGCCGGCGCCAACGCGCCCGCCCGCGCCCGCGCAATACGCGCGAAACAGGGTCCCGCCGCAGCAACGCGGCGACGGCGCCGATGGAACGAAACGGGAGTATGAAGGAACGGCCTATGCCGAAAACACGGACATGGAAGACGCTGGCGAAATACCGGGAGTCCTGGCGGGAAAGGAGCGCCTTATGCCTCGACCGACCACAGAACATGAGCCCCGCGCATGGGGAACATGACAAAACATGACACTTCATGACAATCCGAGCGCTCTCCCCTGCCCCGGGCCCCGGACGCTTGTTGCACGCCGGGGCGGTTGCTA
>JAPOPO010000617.1 GCA_026712885.1 Rhodospirillales bacterium
ATTTTGTGCAAATGCCGGCGGCCTTCCTCTCGGCGTGGAGCTGGCGGCTGCGTTCGCGCTCGTATTGCTTCGCCTGTTCCGGGTCCCGGCGGGGTTTTCCCGCCACGCGGAGACGGGCGTCGCGGGCCCGGCTCGCCGCGTTCCGCTTGTCGTTGCAGGGCGCGCACAGGCGGCGCTCCGGCTGGGGTTCGGTCCTGCCGCATTTCGTGCATAAACCGGCTTCGATGCGTGCGGCCGTGCGCAGGGCGACGCGTTCGCGGTCGCGCTCACGGCGGACCGCCGGATCGGCGTAGGCCATGCCGGCCTCCTCCAATTGTGGGAGCAAGAGAAGAGCGGACGCCCCGCCGGCGCCGGGCCGGCAGGACGTCCGGTAGCGCGGGCCGTCAGCCCTTCTGGCGGCGGTCGCAGAACAAAGAGGTCGAAATCGCCCCCCAGTACTGGACCCCGCCGCGGGTCTTGAGGCCGGTGCAGACGATGATCTCGTTGGGCGCGGGCCGCAGCTCCTTCACCGCCTTCAGCGTCGCGGTGACCGCCTTCGCCTTGCGGCGCCCGCCGCCCTTCGGCGCCCTGTCCGCGCAGCGGCGAATGTCGCCGTCCGCCATCGCCTTGAACCGCTCGACCACATAGCGGTCGTCGTCGGCCAGGCCGGGTCCGAAGATATGCGTGAGGAACGTCGCCGCCGTGTTGCCGGGAATCGCCAGTGCTGCCGTCATGGAGCCGTCTCCTTCGTGCCGATGAGGGAAGACGGCGGCCGGACGCCCTCCCCCGGGCATCCAACCGCCGCCCCGCTCACGGCCAGCACTCTCCTCTCGGCGGCGTGAACCGGCATGGCGGAGACGGCGGCGGGATCGGCCGTGGCGGCAGAATCGGGGCCGGCCCGCCGGAGACCGGACCCGGGAGGGCGGGGAAGGTGGCGCGGATGGATTGAAGAGCACCGCACTAGGTGTTATAAAAGAAGCCATGAGGGCGGGCGCTGGCGAGGTTCGGGTTGCGTACGTTCAAGACCAAGGCGTTCGCCCGGTTCGCCGATCGCGAGGGGCTGGAGGATGCGGCGCTGTGCGAGGCCGTCCGGCGCGCACGCAGCGGACTGATCGACGCCGACCTTGGCAGCGGGGTCATCAAGCAGCGCATCGCGCGCAAGGGCGGCGGACGGTCCGGCGGGTTTCGCACGATCGTGCTGTTCCGCCGGGGCGCATTGGCGTTCTTCGTGCACGGGTTTGCGAAGAGCGACCGGGAGAACCTTCGGCGCAAGGAGCTCTCGGGGCTGCGTTCGCTGGCGGACGAGTATCTGGCGCTGGACGCGGCGGGTCTCGCGACCGCGCAGGCGGTTGGCGCGATAATCGAGGTGGAATGCGATGACCAAGCAGTATGAGAGCGAGGTGCTGGCGTCGGTGCACGAAGCCGCGCTCGGTCTGGCCGAGGCGGGCCTCATGTCGAAGCGGACCATGCGCAAGTTCGACGAGATGTGTCTCACGCCGGTCAGGGAGATGACGCCGGAGGACATTCGCGAGCTTCGGTTGCGCGAGCACGCCAGCCAGGCGGTGTTTGCGCGCTACCTCAACGTGACGACGGGTCTGGTGAGCCAGTGGGAGCGCGGCGAGAAGCGCCCGCGCGGCGCGTCGCTGAAGTTGCTGACGCTGGTGGCGAAGAACGGCCTCGGGGCGGTCGCCTGACGGAGATCGGTCGGCGGTATTGCCGCGGCTGTGGAACCTTGCCGCGATCATGAAGCCG
>JAPOPO010000172.1 GCA_026712885.1 Rhodospirillales bacterium
CGTGCTTGCAGCCCGCGATCACGGCGATCAGCCCGGCCTCGCTGAAGCCGTACATGTGGAAGAGCGGCAGCGGGTTGACGATCACGTCCTCGAACATGAGGCCGATGCGGTTGGCCCGCTCGCGCATGTTTCGGATCATCAAGTGAGTGTGCAGCACGCCCTTGGGATGCCCGGTGGTGCCGGAGGTGTAGCCGATCATCACGGGCCGGTCGGGATCCACCGCCTCCGCGCGGGCGGCGAGCACCGCATCGCTCACCGTCTCGCCGCCGTCGAGCATCGCCTCCCAACCCACCGTGCCGGGCACGTCGCTCTCACCCACCACGACTAGGCGGCGAAGCCGGGGGAAGCCATCGATGGCGGCCGCACGTGGGTCCTGCGTCGCAAGCCCTGGCAGCACGTCCGCCAGCATGGCCGCGTAGTCGACCGGGCCGGAACGGTCGACGCTGATCCAGGTTCCGCTATCGGATTGGCGCACGGTGTACGCCACGTCGTCGGTGCGGTAGCGGGTGTTGAGCGGCACCAGCACGGCGCCCACCTTGGCGATCGCGAAGGTGAGGAAGAGCCATTCCGGCCGGTTGTTCATCCAGAGCGCGACGTGCTCACCCGTCTCGACGCCGAGCGCCATCAGCCCCTTGGCGACGCGGTCCACCTCCCGGTCGAATTCAATGTAGGTCCAGCGCTTGCCTTCGCAGACCAGCGCCTCGCGTGCGCCCCAGCGCCGGGCCGCCTCCGCCGGCAGGTCGCCCAGCCGCTCCTTCGGGTACCAGTCGGCCATGTCGTGCCCTGCTTCCCTCTAGCTCCGCAACCGCTCGCCCGCCGGATCGTAGAAGGGCGTGAGCGACATCGTTGCCGGCACGCGCTCGCCGGCGATATCGACCTCGTAGGCGCCCTCGTCCAGCGTCTGCCACCGGCGCGGCTGCTCGCTCAGCAGATAACCCATGCCGACCGGCCGGTCGAAGCTGTAGCCATAGGCCGCCGACGTGATGCGGCCCGCGACCCTGTCGTCCAGGTAGATTGTCTCGTCGTGGAACATGAATGGCTCCGGCCTCTCCAGCATCACGTGCACGAGGCGCGCGGTCAGCCCCTCCTCGCGCTGGCGCTGCAGCGCCGCGCGGCCGATGAAGTCCACGTCCTTCTTGAACGAGACGGCGAAGCCGAGACCGGCCTCCAGCGGTGTCTCGGCCTGGGTGATGTCGTGCCCCCAGTGGCGGTAGCCCTTCTCGCTCCTGAGCGAATCCATCGCGTGGATGCCGCAGAGTCTGACGCCGAGGTCGGCGCCCGCCTCCATCAGGCGATCGAAGATCGGAACGACGTACTCGGTCGCGATGTGCAGCTCCCAGCCCAGCTCGCCGACGTAGGAGACCCGCATCGCCCTCGCGTGCGCGTAGCCGATATCGATCTCGCGGCAAGTGCCGAAAGGGAAGGCCTCGTTGGAGAGGTCGGCGTCGCTGACCCGCCCGAGCAACGTTCTGGCGTTGGGCCCCATCACGGCGAGCACGCCCGAGCCCGACGTCACGTCGGTCACGTAGACCTGCGCGCTATCGGTCAGGTTCCGCTCGATCCAGGTGAGGTCGCGGGTCTGGGAGGCCGCCGAGGTCACCACCAGATAGCGGTCGCCGGCGAGCCGGGTCACGGTGAGGTCCGCCTCGATCCCGCCCCGCTTGTTGAGAAGCTGCGTATAGACGATCTTGCCCGCCGGCACCGCGACATCGTTGGCGCAGAGCCGCTGCAGCTCGCGCTCGGCATCCGGTCCCTGCACCAGGTATTTCGCGAACGAGCTCATGTCGAGGATGCCGACCGCATGGCGCACCGCGCGGTGCTCCTCCCGCACACAATCGAACCAGTTCTGCTTGCCGTAGGCGTATTCATAGGCCGGCTCCACGCCTTGGGGCGCGAACCAGTTGGCGCGCTCCCAACCCGCCGCCTCGCCGAAGCAGGCGTTGTGGGCAGCAAGCCGCGCGTGGAGTGGGCTCAGCCGAACCGGGCGTGCGGTCTCCACCTGGCGATGGGGCCAGTGCATCTGGAAGAGCAGACCCAGGCTCTCCTTCGTGCGGTCGACCAGGTAGCGGCGGTTGTTCTGGAAGCGGGCGAAGCGGGAGATGTCGAGCTCGGCAAGATCCACCGTCGGCTGCCCCTCGACGATCCACTCCGACATCACCTTGCCGGCACCGGCGGCGCTGAGGATGCCCTGCGAGTTGAAGCCGGCGGCAACGAAAAAGCGGGCGAGCTCCGGCGCCTCGCCGAGCACGAACTTGTTGTCCGGCGTAAAGCTCTCGGGCCCGTTCATGAAGCGGCGGATCGGTGCCCGCTCGAGCACCGGCAGCAGCTCGATGGCGTTGGTCATCGGCAGCTCGAAGTGGTCCCAGTCCTCCGGCAGCTCGACGAACTCGGCGCCCTCGGGCAGCTTCTCCAGCGGCAGCGGCTTGGCCACCGGCTCGAATGAGCCGACGAGGAGGCGGCCGGCGTCCTCCTTCACGTAGATGTAGCCATCGGTGTCGCGGACGATCGGCGCATCGGGCGAGAGCCCCTCGATCGGCTCGGTGACCACGTACATGTGTTCGGCGGCGTAGAGCGGCACGTTCACGCCCGCCATCAGCCCGATCTCGCGCGCCCAGACGCCGGCGCAGTTGACGACGGTCTCGCAGGCGATGGTGCATTGGGCGGTGCAGACTCCGGAGACCGCACCCTTCCTGCGCTCGAAGCCGGTGACGGCTGTCTCCTCGAAGATACGCGCGCCCCCGGCGCGAGCGCCCTTGGCGAGCGCCATCGCGGTATCGACGGGATTGGTCTGGCCGTCGCCGGGAATGTAGATCGCGCCCTTGATTCGCGAGACGTCCATCAAGGGGTAGAGCGCCGCGACCTCGTTCAGCCCGATCTCGTGGGCCTCGACGCCGAAGCAGTCGCCGAGGGCGGCCATGCGCCTGATCTCGGTGAGCCGTTCTTCGGTGCGGGCGATGGGCAGGCTGCCCTTGCGGCGGAAACCGGTGGCCTGGCCGGTTTCGGCCTCCAGCGATTCGTAGAGGCCCACGGCGTAGCGCGCGAGCTCCGTCAGCGTAGACGTCGCGCGGAGCTGGTTGACCAGGCCTGCGGCGTGCCACGAGGTGCCGCCGGTGAGATGACCCCGCTCCAGGAGGACCACGTCACGCCGCCCGAGCCTGGTCAGATGGTAGGCCATGCTGCAGCCGATGATGCCGCCGCCGACGATCACCACCTCGGCCTGGGTCGGTAACGCCCCGGTCATCGCTCCTTCGCCGGCAACGGGCCCTCCTCTTCGCACCTCTTCGTGCTCATCCCCGCCTCCCTGGCACGGATTATTCGTGTCGGGTCTGATTTTGGGGTGGCGGACGTAGCATAAGCCGTTGCCATCGGGTAGGAATTCGTTGTCGAAACGTCTTCCTCTCCGAGCAACGAAAACGCCACGCCCTCCATGACCGACGATAGCCTTCTCCCCTTCGATCTGCCAAGCATCCGACGCAAGAAGGTGAGCGCCGCCTTCGATGGCGGCCTGATCTCGTCTGACGACAGCCTCGTCCTGCTGCGCCCCGGCAAGACGCCGTCGGGGCCCGAGGTCCGCACCCTGCTGAAGCATCTGGTCCGCCGCATCCGCAGCCTACTGGCTGATGCTCGCCCTGCGCGATGCCATTCCCCGGGCCGCGCCACTCGCCCGTGCGGAGTTCGCAACCCTGAGGCTGAGACTGCTCAAGATCGGCGCCCGCGTCGTCGAGAAGGCCACCCGCGTCCGCATCCACTTCGCCTCGGCCTGCCCCGACGCCGCTCTCGTCCGCCTGCTGGCAGGCCGCCTCGCCGCGGCAGGTCCCTGAGCGAAGGGGCGCCGAGCCCCGATCACCCAGGCCCGTTCAACCCTCAACCCGATAACGACCATCCTCAGATCCCGGCGCCAAACGGCGTCAGGCCCCGACGC
>JAPOPO010000279.1 GCA_026712885.1 Rhodospirillales bacterium
AATCGCAGTCCTTCCTCAACCATGTCGACCGCCGGCTGCACGAGGCGCATTACCGCGAAGGCGCCGTGGTCGCGGTCGCCGGCGACAAGCTCGCACCGGAGGTGCAGGACCTGCACTATACCGCGGTCGCGCGGACGCTCGACGCCGTGCACGAGAAATATCCGGACATGAAGCTCGCCCACTGGGGCAACGAGAACGGATATGACAGGCTCGCCGCCGCCTGGGCCGACGCCAACAATGTTCCGCAGATCCCCTGCCTGCCGGACTTCTCGAAGCACGGCAAGCAGGCCGCTCCCTATGAGCGAAACAGCGAGATGTTCCGCGAGCTCCAGCCGAAGGGCGTCATCGCCTTCGGGCCCGCCGCCGGCAAGCTCGTCGTCGACATCATCGACAAGGCCGAACGCCTCAATGTCGGCGTGATGAAGGTCGATCCGGCGCAGGACCCGTCATTCAAGGCGGCCTCGCCCGACCCCGCCACCATCCAGGAAACCCGGCAGACGATCGTCACGCAATACTCCGAGCTGATCGAAGCCGCCGGCCAGCAGCCCGAGCGGCTGCCCTACCAGGAAGGCTTCAAGGATTTCCGCAAGCTCGTGACCGACACGCTTCAAGCCGGCCACCAGCCCGAACAATTCGCCACCCGCCTTGAAAGCCTCCGGAGCGACCTGGATTACCACGCCATCTGCCGCGACAGCCTCCAGAAACTTGCAGGCGACCTCCGCGAGGTGTCCGGAGGCCTCGACGGGTTGAGGGAATGGGCGGCCGAGAACCCCGGCCGGCCCATCGAGACCGCGCCCGGCTTCAACACCTGGATGCGCGATCGCGACAAGGCGTTGGACGAATGGCACAAGGTTCGCGAGGAACCCAACCTGCAGGAACACCTTGCGATGTGCACGAAGGACATGGCCGCCCTCGTAGATCGCCTTGAAGCGCCGGACCTGCCGACGCTGTATCACGACGCATCGCTCAATCGCGACCTGGCCGCCACGCCCGAGCCCGTCTCCTCCAGCCTGGAACGGGTCTCCGAGCTTTACCAGCGCACGCTCGACTTCGTCGACCGCAATGCCGAACTGCTTCCCTACGCACCGCAGTTCGAGGAGCTCTGCGCTTCGGTCCGGCAAGCCGCAACGGCCTGCGCCGGCGATCCCGCGCGCTCCGAACGCCTAGAAGCTCTCTCCAGCCAGCTCTCCGGAGCCGAGCAGCGCATGTCCGAGATCCAGTTCACGGCCCGTGACATGTCGCAGGCCTGCGTCAAGGTGCTCGGCTTCGAGCAATGGTCCAAGCAGAACGCCCGCCCGATCCACGAGGCGCCGGAGTTCCCCGCCTGGCGCGCGAACGCCGACAGCCTCCTCGAGCGTTTCGACACACAGCGGAACGACCCGGTCCTGGCCCCGCATCTGGAACATTGCAGCGCAGCCCGGCAGGCGAACGAGCAGGCTGCGGCGCTCCTGCGCGACGAACGCTTCAAGGTCCCGGTCGCCCCGGAAGCCCATGCCGCCGCCGAGCAGACCCAGACCAGGACCGTCCGGCAAGGCGCTTCCAGGTCCATGAGCGCCTGACCGACCGGCGAGTGTCCGAATGCAGGACGGAAGACCCTCCCCGCGCGACCTCTCGACCATGCTTGCTGCAAGAGCGGAGGAGGTCTGCCGGCATTATCTGCCGGCCGGCAACCTCGCGGGAAGCCGCTGGGAAGTGGGAGACCTCAACAACGCGCCCGGCAAGAGCCTGAAGGTCGACCTCGCGGGCAAGCGCCGCGGCCGCTGGTCCGACTACGAGACCGGAGACAAGGGCGACCTTCTCGACCTGATCCAACACACGCGCGGTTTCCCCAGCCTGGGCCCGGCCATGGCCGAAGCGCGCCACTTCCTCGGCATCCCGAACTTGCAGCCGGCCAACCCCTCCCACCGACCCACCGCCGCCGCACCTGCGAAGCACCCCGTCAACCCGTCCGTCCGGGCCGTGCGCCATGACGACGCGCACAGCGGTGCCCCCAGGCTCTGGGACGCCTGCGAGCCCTTGCCCGGGACGCTCGCCGAGCTCTACCTCCGGAACCGCGGCATCACCGAGACCGACCACGACGCGTTGCGGTTCCACCCCAAGCTCCGCTATCGCGACGACAACTACGTCACCTACCGCCCGGCCATGATCGCCTGCATCCGCGGCGCGGACGGCCGGGTGAACGCGGTGCACCGCACCTGGCTCGACGCCACCGGTCTCGACAAGGCGCAGCTGCCGCAGCCCAGGAAGCTGCTCGACAGCCCGAAAGGCGCCGGGGTCCTGTTTCACCCCGAGCGCATGGCGACGAGCGACATTGCTGTCGGCGAGGGGATCGAGACCGTGCTCTCGGTGCTTTCCGCACTGCCGGGCTGCGCCGGCATCGCCACCCTGACATCGAACGTCATGGCGGGCATCCCGATCCCGCCGTCGACGGGGCGGATACTCATCGCCGTCGACCGGGACCCGGCGGGCTATCCCGCCGCCTGCAGGCTCGAGGACCGCCTGAAGGCCGAAGGCCGGGATGCGCATCTCGTTCTTCCCGAGCGCGACGACCTGAACGATGACATCAAGGCTATCGGCGCGGACCGCCTCCGCCGGCAAATCGAGGCCCAACTGGCCTCGACGGCCCGCCCCCAACTCGCGGTCCCGGCGTCTGCCGACGCCGCGCCTGTCGGCGAGCCCGCCCAGGCGATGCCGGAGCCCATCCTGAACCTCTCCCGGGCGCAGCTCACCCCGGAGCTTCGCGACGCCGGCGTTGTCGAGCTCCACGAGACCGACCGCAAGGCCCTCGTCAACGCGCTCTCCCTGAACGCCGCCCCCGGTCCCTACCAGGTCCGGAAATGTGCGGGCATCTGGGCCGATATCGCCAAGGTGGCGGCCGGTCGCCTCAATACCCGCAAGGTCCTCGTCCTGGCCGACAGCTGGCTGATCGGCCCGCTCGAGCGAGAGCTCCGAGCGCGCGGCCTCGAACCGGTTCACGCCTTC
>JAPOPO010000274.1 GCA_026712885.1 Rhodospirillales bacterium
GCCTGTGCTGCGCGGCGCCGGTGGCGAAGAGCAGGCAGGTGTCGTTGGTCGAAGTGTCGCCATCCACCGTGATGGCGTTGAACGAGCGGTTCACCCCGCGCCGGACCAGAGGCCCCAGCACCGCCGCCGGCAGGCTCGCATCGGTGAACACGTAGGCGAGCATGGTGCCCATGTTCGGCGCGATCATGCCGGAGCCCTTGGCGATGCCATTGATGACCACCGGCAGGCCGTCGATCTCGACCGTGGCTGAGGCGCCCTTGGGGAAGGTATCCGTGGTCATGATCGCGGCGGCCGCCTCGGGCCAGGCGTCGTCCGCGAGGCGGGCATGAAGCGCCGGCAGCGCCGCAGTCAGCTTTTCCACCGGCAACTGCTCCCCGATCACGCCGGTCGAGCTGACGTAAACCTCGTTCGCCTTGCAGCCGACCAGCGCGGCGGCCGCATCGGCGGTACGGCGCACGGAGGCGTGGCCCTGCTCTCCGGTCGCCGCGTTCGCGTTGCCCGCATTGACCACCAATGCCCGTGCGACGCCATCGCTCTCCCCGAGCAGCGCACGGCACCAGTGCACCGGCGGCGCCGCCGTGTGCGAGCGGGTCAGAGTGCCTGCCACCGCCGTCTCCGGCGCAAAGGACGCGAGCAGAAGATCAGGCCGGCCCCGGTAGCGAAGCCGCGCCTCGGCGGCGGCGAGCCGAACGCCTGGAACGGGCGGCATATCGGGGAAGCGCGCGGGCGCGAGGGGGGAAATCGCGGTCATCGACCTCTCCTGATGGCGAGCGGAGGCAACCATACAGGCAGCGCCCGAACGAAACGAATGCCGCACGCCGCGTTGACAGGACCTAGTCGCACGCCTATCTCTCGGTTACTGGCGTCGTTGCATGCGGCGGCAGGCGATGGTTGCCGGGATGATGCCATGCTTCAAGGCCTTTCCAAGAAACTGTTCGGCACGGTCAATGAGCGCATCGTCAAGGCCCATGCTGCGCAGATCAGCGCCATCAACGGCCTCGAGAAATCGTTGGAGGCGTTGAGCGACGAGGAGCTCCGCGCCAAGACCCCCGCGTTCAAGAAGCGGATCGAAGACGGCGAAACCCTGGACGACCTGCTGATCGAGGCATTCGCGGTCACGCGCGAGGCCTCGAAGCGCACGCTCGGCCAGCGCCACTACGACGTGCAGCTCGTCGGAGGCATCGTCCTCCACCAGGGTAGGGTCGCCGAAATGGCGACCGGCGAGGGCAAGACCCTGGTAGCGACGCTGCCGGTCTATCTCAATGCCCTCGACGGCAAGGGCGTGCACGTCATCACCGTGAACGACTACCTGGCCCAACGCGACGCCGCCTGGATGGGCGAGATCTATCAGTTCCTGGGCCTCAAGGTCGGCTGCATCGTGCATGGGCTCAACGACGACCAGCGGCGCGAGCAGTACGGCGCCGACGTCACCTACGGGACCAACAACGAGTTCGGCTTCGACTATCTGCGCGACAACATGAAGTTCACGCTGGAGACTATGGTCCAGCGCCCCTTCAACTTCGCCATCGTGGACGAGGTCGACAGCATCCTGATCGACGAGGCGCGCACGCCGCTGATCATCTCGGGACCGTCCGAGGACAGCTCCGACTTGTACCAGAAGGTCGACCAGGTGATCCCCGAGCTTCTCGAGGGCGATTTCGAGATCGACGAGAAGGCCCGCGCGGCGACGCTCACCGATGAGGGCGCCGAACGGGTCGAGGCGCTGCTCGCCAAGCACGACCTGCTGAAGAGCCCCAACCTCTACGACATCGAGAACGTCTCGGTCGTGCATCACATGAACCAGGCGGTCCGCGCCCACAAGATGTTCGAGCGCGACACGGATTACATCGTGAACGAGGGCCGCGTCGTCATCATCGAC
>JAPOPO010000212.1 GCA_026712885.1 Rhodospirillales bacterium
GAGCGTCCCATGGCGCTCGAGCGGCCCAAGCTCATCAAGACCGGAGCCGACGCCCGCGAGGCGTTGATGGCGGGTTTTGGCCACACCGCGCGGCTCGCAGGGCTGACGCTCGGGCCGCACGGCGGCCGCGTCGTGCTGGAGCGCGCGGATGATTACCCCGAGCTCACGCGCGACGGCTTCACCGCCATCAGGGACCTCGAGGACGAGGACCGCTTCGCGACCCTCGGCACCGAGCTGCTCAAGGCCTGCGTCAAGAAGACGCGGGACGCCGTGGGCGACGGCTCGACCACCACGGCGCTGCTCGCCGGCGCCTTCGCCGAGGCGGGCTTGCGCCTGGTGGCGGCGGGGATCGATCCGCCCACCGTGCGGCGCGGCTTCGACGGTCTCACACGCGAGGCTTTGGAGGCGATAGGCGGTCAGAGCGGCCCGGTCGATGGCCGCGCAATGCTGGCGCAACTCGCCGGGGTCGCCGCCGACGGCGACGACGAGATCGCGGGCCTCGTGGCCGAAGCGGTGGAGCGGCTCGGCGCGGAAGGCGTCGTCAGCATCTCCTACCACCAGGGCGTCGACACGACGGTCGATTACATGAGCGGCATGGCCTTCGAGCACGGCCTGCTCTCGCGCAACTTCCTGCTCAAGGCGGGCGAGTCCGAGGTCAAGCTCGACCAGCCCTTCGTGCTCATGTGCCAGGGCGAGCTGACCGAGGCAGCCCAGGTCGTGCCTGCGCTGGAGGCGGCGCGCGAGAGCAAGCGGAGCCTGCTGGTGCTGGCGCAGGATGTCTCCGACCAGGCGCTGGCGGTCATGCTCACCAACGACCGCGAGGGGACGGTGCATTGTGCGGCGGTGAAGGGGCCGGAATCCGGCAACTACCGTCACGCCGCCACCGACGACGTCGCAGTGCTCACGGGCGGGCGCATGGTCGGCGAGGAGACCGGGCTTACGGCGGAGAAGATCGATAGCGCGGCGCTCGGCACCGCCAAGCGGGCGATCGTGGACGGGGTCTCGACCACCATCTTCGGCGGCGGCGGGACGCCGGAGGCGGTGGAGCGTCGCGCCACGCAAATTCGCGACGCCATCGAGCACGAGCGCAAGAGCTACGACCGGGGCAAGTACGAGGCCCGCCTCGCCCGGCTGGTCTCGGGCATCGCCAACATCCGGGTGGGCGGCGTCACCGAGACCGCGTGGAAAGCGCGCTACAAGGCCTGCGAGAACGCGCTGAACACCGCGCGCGCCGCAGCCAAGGACGGCGTGGTGGCGGGCGGCGGCGTGGCCCTCGCGCGTGCGGCCTTCGCCATTGAGAGTGGCGCGGCTGGCGCGGGAGAGCCCGAGCGCCGCGCCTTCGCCCGTGCTCTGAAGGAGCCCTTCCGCCGCATCGCGGGCGCCGCCGGGTGCGAGCCGTCGCTGGCCCTGGAAGCATTGAGGGAAGCGCCGGCGGACATAGGCTTCGACGCGCGCACGGGCGCCTTCCGCCCCTATCGCGAGGCCGGCGTGATCGACGCGACCCGGGTGACGACGACGGCGCTGACCAACGCGGCCGTCACCGCCGGGCAGCTCTTGTCAACAGGGTGCGCGGTCGCCCTCGCCCGCCGGCCCGACGCGGTGTAGGCCGACTCAGTCCGGCGGGGCTTCCTGCCCGGTGTACGCGC
>JAPOPO010000618.1 GCA_026712885.1 Rhodospirillales bacterium
CGGCCGATTCTGCCGCTTCGTCAGCATCCGTCGTATCGGCTGCGTCGTCTGCTGCGGCCGCGTCCGTGTCCTCGCCCTCTGGGGCTTCGTCGGCGTCGTCCTCCGGCTCCTCGAGGATCGTGCCGCCGCGAGCCTGAATCTCCGCCTCTTCCGGTGAACGGGCGACGTTGACCTTGACCGTCACCGTCACCTCCGGATGGAGCGCGATCCTCACGTCGTGGACGCCGAGCGACTTGATCGGGCGGTCGAGCCGCACCTGCTGACGCCTGACCTCGGCGCCGCGTTCGGCCATCGCCTCGGCGACATCGCGCGCGTTGACGGAGCCGTAGAGCTGCAGCGTGTCGCTCGCCTGTCGGATGAGGATGATGCTCTCGCCCTCAAGCCGCGTGGCGGCCGAGCCGGCGGCATCGCGGCGGTCGCTGTTGAGCTGCTCCAGCGCCTCGCGCTCGCGCTCGAAGCGCTGCATGTTCTCGGGCGTGGCCCGAAGGGCCTTCTTGCGGGGCAGCAAAAAGTTGCGGGCGTAGCCGTCCTTCACCCCGACGATATCGCCCATCCCGCCGAGCTTCTCGATCCTCTCGAGCAAGATGACTTCCATGCCCCTGTTCTCCGCTTGGCGGATCGCCCGGCCCGGCACGCCGGTGGCGGGCGAAGACCGGTTGTCTGGCTACTTGATGACGTAGGGCAGCAGCGCCAGATGGCGTGCGCGCTTGATCGCGCGTGCGAGCTCCCGCTGCTTTTTGGCCGAGACCGCCGTGATGCGGCTCGGCACGATCTTGCCCCGCTCCGAGAGGAAGCGCTGGAGCAGCTTCACGTCCCGATAGTCGATCTTCGGCGCGTTGGTTCCGCTGAAGGGGCACGACTTCTTGCGACGGAAGAACGGCCGCCGCGGGAACGAGACCATGGGCACGCCGCCACCGCCGCGTCCGCCGCCCGGCCCGCCGTGGCGCGGCCCACCGAAGGGATGCTGCCTGCGGTTGTCCCCGGCCGGCGCCGGCCGACTTGCTCCGGCGGGCGGCGGGCTGCCCTCGGTCCGTTCGCCTTCAGCCATCGCTCTTCTCCTCGGCGGCGCCATCCGCTGCGCTCTCGTTCGCAGTTTCGCTTACGGGGGCCTCGCTTGCGGGAGGCTCGCTCGCAGCCTGCTTGGCACCTGCATCGGCTGCCGGCGCGGCGTCCTGGCGCGCAGGGCGCTCGCCACGTTCGCCGTCGCCCTCACGCCGCCGGCCCTCGCCATCGTCGTCCCGGCGGCGGCCTTCCCACCGGCCGCCGCGGCCTCCGCGGCCATCGCGTCCGCGCCCGCGCGACTGGGTTAGCGGCGCCGGGTTGGGATCGTGTTCGTCGACGCGCACCGTCAGGTAGCGGATGACGTCCTCGTTGATGCGCATCGTGCGCTCCATGGAGGCTATCGCTTCCGGCGGCGCATCGATGTTCATGAAGTAATAGTGGCCCTTGCGGTTCTTCTTGATGCGGTACGCAAGGCTGCGCAGACCCCAATACTCGGTCTTGGCGACCTCGCCGCCGGACTCCGTCAGAATTTCGCGGAACTGCTCGGCAAGGCCGTCCACCTGCTGGGACGAGATGTCGGGACGCGCGATAAATGTGCTCTCGTAGAGCGGCATGCGGCGCTGTTCTCCTGAGTATCGGTCGCGGCGCGAGATAGGCCGCCCGCCACGCTCTCCGGCGGGGCGGCGGACCCAAGCGGCGGACTATACATTATCATTCTTGCATCGCAAGCGGCACCGGGGTCCGTTCGCTTGACAGGTCCCGGGCCCCGTGGTCAGTAGCGACGTTCGCGACAGGCTCGCGGAATCGCGAAAGTCCCCCGCATGACGACGGCCATTACCTTTCCCGGACAGGGCTCCCAGACGGTTGGCATGGGCCGGGACGTGCACGACGCGTTCCCAGCCGCGCGCGCCGTGTTTCAGGAGGTGGACGAGGCGCTGGATGAGCCTCTCTCGCGGCTCATTTTCGAAGGCGAGGAGAGCGAGCTCACGCTGACGAGGAACGCCCAGCCCGCGCTCATGGCGGTCGCGATCGCGGCGATCCGCGCGCTGGAGGACGAGGGCGGCTGGCAGCTATCCGATCGCGTGGCCTTCGTCGCCGGCCATTCGCTGGGCGAGTACACGGCGCTCGCCGCTGCAGGGTGCCTCGCGCTGGGTGACGCGGCGCGCCTGCTACGCCTGCGGGGCGAAGCCATGCAACAGGCGGTGCCGGTAGGCGCCGGCGCCATGGCCGCGCTGATCGGCGCCGATCTCGCGCAGGCCGAGACGATCGCCCAGGCGGCGGCGGAGGGCGATGTCTGCGTCATCGGCAACGACAATGCGCCCGGCCAAGTCGTGGTCAGCGGCGCCGCGTCGGCGGTGGAACGCGCGGTGGCGCTCGCGCCGGAGCACGGCATCAGGCGCGCCGTGATGCTACCGGTGAGTGCGCCCTTCCACTCGCCGATGCTGGCGCCTGCGGCTGAGACCATGGCGGCGGCATTCGAGACCGTCTCCTTCGGTCCGCTGGCCGTCCCGCTGGTCTCCAACGTGACCGCGCGCCCGGTCCATGAGGCGTCCGAGGTGCCGGCCCTGCTGGTGCGCCAGGTGACGGCGATGGTGCGCTGGCGCGAGAGCGTGCTTCATATGGCGAGCGAGGGCGTGGATACGCTGATCGAGGTCGGCGCCGGCAAGGTGCTCACCGGGCTTGCGCGCCGCATCGACCGGTCGCTCGGTGCCAGCGCCGTGGGCGCGGTCGCCGAGGTCGAAGCTCTCCTGCAAAGTTCAACCTAGTGTCTTGTTTCATAAATTACTAGTCATAGTTTCTGGTCTGTGATTCGCTGTGCCTCGGGTTGTCGGTTTGGAGGCGGCGATGGCGCGGGGCAAGGCGGTTTCGATTGTTCTGAGC
>JAPOPO010000150.1 GCA_026712885.1 Rhodospirillales bacterium
AGAGCCGCTCCGGCGTCTCCATGGTGAGCTCGGGGTCGAGGATGACCGCCTTCGCCGTGATCCGCCGGTCGACGTAGAGGTCCTTGACCTTGCGCTCCTCGTCGGTGACGCCCACGAAGTAGGTGAACTCGCCCGCCGACAGCGTGGTCGGGATCGCGAACATCGGGATCGGGTCGTTCGTGAGCGAGGGAATCTCGACCTTGTCCGGATAGGTGAACTTGATCATGTAGGCGTCGAGGCCCGAGGGCTCGGTGATGTCCTCGGCGAGGCAGATCAGCGCCGCCTTGGTGGTGTCGTTGGGCGTGCCGCCGCCGAAGCTGATGAGGGCGTCCGCCCCCCGCTCGCGCGCGTACTCGGCGGCGGCGATCACGGTGCGGCGCGGCACGTGCTGCGAGGTCTCGTGAAAGACGCCCGCGCACTTGTTGCCGGCGGCGGCGGCCACCTTCTCCACCAGATTCGTCTTCCGGGCCAAGGTGTTGCCGGTGATGATGACGGCCCGGTTCACGCCCTGCTTCTCGAGCTCGGCCGAGAGATTGTCGAGGCTGCCGGAGCCGAAATGGACCTCGTCCATCGGCAGCATGGTGAAGTGCCCCTTGAGCTCCTGCTTGGGCAGCGAAAGCATGGCGTCACTCTCATCAATTGCGGCGCCCCGGCGGCGCGCTGCCGAGCAAACACTTGTTTGAAATCCGAGTCAATTCCGCGTAGAGCGTGGCGTCGCGCGCCGCGGGAAAACGGGCGCGTGAAAGGCGATCCGGGAGGGGCCGCATGAGGCTGATCGACTACTTCGAGCGCGGGCACCGGTACTATCCGGACCGCGCCTGCCTCATCGACGGCACCGGCGAGCTCAGCTTTCGCGAGGTCGCCCGGCGCAGCCACCGCACCGCGAACGCGTTGATCGCGGGCGGGCTGGAGCGGGGCAACCGGGTCGCGATCCTGAGCCCCAACGCAAGCCGCGCCTTCGAGGCCTGGATCGGAGCCGCGCGTGCCGGGGGCGTCTGGGTCGGCCTCGCCGCGCTCGCGTCTGCGGACGAGAACGCCTACGTCATCGACCAGCGGGAGGCCGCCTGGCTCTTCTACCACTCGAGCTTCGAGCCCCTGATCGCGCAGATCCGCGCCCGATGCCCGAAGCTCCGCCATATCGTCTGCCTCGACCGCGCCGGCGCGGACGCGCCCTCCTTCGAGCAGTTCATCGCGGGCCAGCCGGACGAGGCACCGGAGCTTCCGGACGACCGCGATGCCGTGATCAGCCACTTCACCTCGGGCGGCACCACGGGCCTGCCCAAGGGGGCGATGTGGTCCAACCTGATCTGGGAGGCCTGGTGCGCCAATGTGTACGCGCCCCTGCCGATCAAGAAGCCGCCGGTGCACCTGGTGGCGACCTCGATGGCCCACGGCGCCGGGGTCTTCGCCTGGCCGGCCATGGCCTTCGGTGGCACCACGGTATGCATCCCAAACCCCGATCCGCTCACGGTGCTGGAGGCGATCGACCGCCACGGCGTGACCCACACCTTCATGCCGCCGACGATGATCTACATGATGCTGGCGCACCCCAGGGCACGCGAGTTCGA
>JAPOPO010000507.1 GCA_026712885.1 Rhodospirillales bacterium
ACTCGAACGGGTCGATCTCAACCAGAAGCTCGCCCGTCCGCACCGTGCCGCCGTTCACGAAGTTCTCGCCCACCGCCACCACCGGGCCCGCCACCAGCGCGCGCAGCTCAACGTCCCGCTGCGCCACCACCTCGCCGAAGGCATCAATGGAGGGCCGGATGTCGGCGATGCGCACGGTGGATGCGGCAATCGGACGGGCCCGCTCCGACGGCCCCGTGCGCTCGATCTCGGGCCGCGTCGCCTGCAGATAGCCGACCGCCAGCACCGCGCACACCAGCGTCAGCAGCGGCAGCACGATCTTCAGCGTCCGAAAACGACGGCGGCCAGACAACGAAGCGCTCTCCTACTCGCCTACGCTGTGAGCCCGGACGGGCAGCCTTGTGCCGCAGATACGCCGCAGCGACAATCGCCGCCCGACGCACGGATGGTGACGCGAATGTCCGGCCCCCATTACGAGTCCATCGAGATGATTGAGCGGCTCGTGTCATTCGACACGACGAGTCGCGAATCAAACCTCGCGCTCATCCATTTCGTGCGCGACTATCTCGCCTCACACGGTGTCAATTCTACACTTATTCACGACGAAACGGGAAACAAGGCGAATCTTTACGCCACGGTCGGGCCCAGCGACGTGCCGGGAATCGCGCTTTCGGGCCATACCGATGTGGTGCCGGTGGACGGCCAACCCTGGGACACCCACCCGTTCAGCGTCGTGGAGAAAGACGGGCGCCTCTACGGGCGCGGTACCTCGGACATGAAGAGCTTCAGCGCGATTGCACTCGCCCTCGTGCCCGAGTTTCTTGCGCGCCCGCTCAAGACGCCGATCCATTTCGCGCTCTCCTTCGATGAGGAAGTCGGTTGCTTGGGCGCGCCGCTGATGATCAACCAGCTTGGCACCGATCTCGGCGTCAAGCCGCATATCGTGATCGTGGGCGAGCCCACCAGCATGGCGGTCGTGAACGCCCACAAGGGGGTCTACAGCTTCAGGACCCACGTGCGCGGCCTGGAGGTCCATTCCAGCGCCACCCACCTTGGGGTGAATGCCGTGCAGCACGCCGCAACTCTGGTGCACTTCCTGACAGAGATCGCAGACGAAATGGCCGCGCGTGCCGAACCCGAGAGCGGCTTCGACCCGCCCTACACGACGGTTCACGTGGGCACGATTCAGGGCGGCACGGCCCAAAATATCGTGCCGCTCGACTGCAGATTCACTTGGGAATACAGGCTGTTGCCGGGGGCGGACCCCGACGAAATCCGCGATCGGTTCGAGCGCTTCGCCGAGGAGACCTTGCTGCCGCGCATGCATGCGGTCGATCCCGGCACCGGGATCACCACGGAGCCCCGCGCCGTCGTGCCGGGCCTGGTGCCGGAGGACGGCTCGCCAGCGGAAGCGATCGTGATGGCGCTCGCGCGCACCAATCACACTGAAGTGGTGGCCTACGGCACCGAAGCCGGGCAGTTCCAGGAGGCCGGGATCCCGACGGTCATCTGCGGGCCTGGCAGTATCCGCCAGGCACACCAGCCCAACGAGTATATCGAGTTGAGCGAGGTCCGCGCCTGCGAGGCCTTCATGCGCCGCTTGCTCGATGAGGTGTGCGCGGCCTGATGCCGCTCACAGGTTTTCCACCGGTTATCCACAGCTAGTTCACCGGCTTATCGACAGCTTCTCCACCAAAGAACGGAGGGACGCGAGGAATGGGCGGCGCAAGCTTGGAGCACGAGGGCGCGGTCGGCATCATCACCATCGACAACCCGCCGGTGAACGCCATGAGCCCCGGTGTGCCGGGCGCGATCCTGGAGCGGCTGGCGGAAGCCCAGGCCGACAACGCGGTCGAGGCCGTGGTACTGCGCTGCGCGGGCAAAGGCGGGCTCGCCGGCGCCGACATTCGCTCGTTCGGCACGCCGTGGCCCGAGGGGGAGCCCACTCTGCGCGACGTGATCCCGGCGATCGAGCGCTCAGCCAAGCCGGTGATCGTCGCCCTCAACGGCTATTGCCTGGGCGGCGGGCTCGAATTGGCGCTCTCCTGCCACTACCGGGTCGCGAGCCGAAAGACCGAGGTCGGCCAGCCGGAGGTCTTGCTCGGCTTCCCTCCCGGTGCAGGCGGGACCCAACGCCTGCCCCGGCTTGCCGGCGTGGAGACGGCGCTCGCGATGATCGTCGACGGCACATACGTCGCTGCCGAAGACGCGGCCCGGAGCGGGATCATCGACCGGGTGATCAACGGCGACCTGCTCGAAGGCGCACTCGCTTTCGCGTCGGAGCGCATCGCCGCCGGGCCGCCGCATTCTCTCGCCCGCGAGCGGACACCGGTGTTGAAGGACCCGAATGTCTTCGCGGCCACGCGCGAGCGCCTTGAACGGCGCGCGCGCGGCCAGCGAGCCCCGATCGCATGCCTTGAGTGCGTCGAATCGGCACTGACACTCCCCTTCGACGAGGGGATCCGCAAGGAGCGTGAGATTTTCGAGGAGTGTATGGCCTCGCCGGAATCGGCGGCGCTCCGCCACGTGTTCTTCGCCGAGCGGGCCGTGCGCAAGGTGCCGGGGATCGGCAAGGACACGCCGGCTCGCGCGGTCGAGCGCGCCGCCATCATCGGCGCCGGCACCATGGGCAGAGGCATCGCCACCTGCTTCGCCAACGCCGGGATTCCGGTGGGCCTGATGGATTCCGACTCGGGGGCCCTCGAACGCGCCCTGGCCGCGATCCGCAGCGACTACGAGCGGCGCGTGAAGCGCGGGCGGATTAGCGCAGCCGATGCCGAGGCCCGCGTCAAGCTGATCGAGCCGATCGAGACCCTGGAGGGCGTCGCCGGCACAGACCTCGTCATCGAGGCGGTGTTCGAGGAGATGCCGT
This sequence comes from Rhodospirillales bacterium, assembly GCA_026712885.1. GTDB lineage: Bacteria > Pseudomonadota > Alphaproteobacteria > UBA828 > UBA828 > WTGU01. The sequence continues at coordinate 2,852 of JAPOPO010000507.1, forward strand.
TGAAGGAGGAGGTGTTCCGGGCCCTCGATTCGGCGTGCGACGAGGGAGCGATCATCGCCTCCAACACGTCCTATCTCGACGTCGACCACCTGGCCGATGTCGTGCCGCACCGCCGGGGTAATGTCCTCGGCATGCACTTCTTCAGCCCGGCGCAGGTGATGCGGCTTCTGGAGGTGGTACGGACCGATTCGGCGTCGCCGGAGACGCTGGCTACCGCGCTCGCGCTCGGGCGGCGACTCGGCAAGATCGCGGTCGTGGCCGGCGTTTGCCACGGCTTCATCGGCAACCGCATGCTGGAAGGCTACACCCGGCAAGTACGCTTCCTGCTGGAAGAAGGCGCGAGCCCCTCAGAGATCGACGCCGCGCTCACCGGGTTCGGCATGGCGATGGGGCCCTGCGCCGTCGCAGATCTCGCCGGACTCGACGTGAGCTGGCGCAAGCGCAAGGCCGACGCGCACCTGCGCGATCCCTCCAAGCGCTACTCGGCGGTGGCCGACCGGCTGTGCGAGCTTGGCCGCTTCGGACAGAAGACGGGCGCCGGCTACTACCGCTACGAGTCCGGCAGCCGCGCGCCGGTACCCGACCCCGAGGTTGACGCGCTGATCGCCGAAGTCGCGGCGGAAAACGGCATCACCCGCCGCGCTATCGGCGCGGACGAAATCGTCCAGCGCTGCCTTTACCATCTGGTGAACGAAGGCGCGCGTGTCCTCGAAGACGGCATCGCGCTCCGCGCCAGCGACATCGACATCGTGTGGATCAACGGATACGGCTTCCCCCGCTGGCGGGGTGGTGTGATGCACTGGGCCGACCATGTCGGGCTCGATGCCATTCACGACACCATCACTGGCTTCAATGAGAGCCAGGACTATTGGGAACCGGCGCCGCTGCTGGGCCGGCTGGCGGCGGAAGGCAAGAGTTTCGCCGACTTTGACCGGGCGGCGTAAGGTTCACCGCGGACACCAGAATCAGGCGGCCGGCGCGCTCACTGCTCCGGCATCGGCTCCCCGCCGTCGCATGCGCGGCATGCTTGCCGACTTGAGCTGCCCACAGGCCGCCTGAATGTCGCGGCCGCGCGGCACGCGCACCGGCGCCGCGTAGCCGGCCCGGTTGACGATCGCGGCAAACCTCTCGATCGCCTCGGGCGAAGAGCACGCGTAAGGCGCGCCCGGCCAGGGATTGAAGGGAATCAGGTTCAACTTGGCGGGGATGCCGGCGATCAGGCGGACCAGATCACGGGCGTCGGATACCGAGTCGTTCACGCCCTTCAGCATCACGTACTCGAAGGTGATGCGCCGGGCGTTGCTAGCACCGGGATAGCGGCGGCAGGCATCGAGCAGCACCGCGATCGGGTATTTGCGGTTGATGGGGACTAACTCGTCGCGCAATTCATCACGAACCGCATGCAGCGAGACCGCGAGGCCCACGCCGAGCTCGGCGCCGCAGCGCTCGATCATCGGCACGACGCCGGCTGTGGACAGCGTGATCCGCCGACGAGAGAGCGCGATCCCCTCGGGGTCCATGACGATGCGGAGCGCTTTGGCCACATTGTCATAATTGAACAGCGGCTCGCCCATGCCCATCATCACGATGTTGGAGAGCATGCGCGGCCCGCGCGGTGACGGCCATTCGCCGTAAGCATCGCGCGCGGTCAGGAACTGCGCGACGATCTCGCCGGCGGTGAGATTCCGCACCATGCGCTGGGTACCGGTGTGGCAGAAGGTGCAAGCTAGCGTGCATCCCACCTGAGAGGAGATGCAGAGCGCGCCGCGGTCCTCCTCCGGGATGTAGACAGTCTCCACCTCGCGGCCGTCTGCGAATCGCAGCAACCATTTCCGCGTGCCGTCTGACGCGCGCTGCTCCGTTGCCACCACGGGGCGCGCCAGGGTATGGCGCTCGGCGAGTGCCGCACGGAGCGCACCGCCGATCGTCGTCATCGCCCCGAAATCGACGGCGCCGCGGTGGTAAATCCAGTGCCAGAGCTGCTTGGCCCGCATGCGCAAGCGGTCGTCCGGCACACCGACATCCTGCAGGCGCGCGGCGAGTTCGTCACGCGTGAGCCCGATCAGGCTCTCGCGCTCAATCTCCAAAGCGCTCGATTCGCTTGCTGGGTGGTCGTCCGTGACAGGCCTGGAGCCCGCAGCGGAACTTCGGGCTACGGGCACGCCCTGATGATGGCGTCGTGGATCTTGGTGAAGCCGATGAGAGAGTAGCTGTCCTCGGAATACGTGTTCTTGAGCGAGACTCCGCGCACGTTCAGCTCGCGGCCGCGGATCATGGCCTTGACGACGGTGGCATCCGCCTCTTCGTCACTCACCCACGCGTGCTCCCCATGGGTCAGGTCGAAGTTGAACTGGCGCCCGTCGATGGTCACCTTCACGGCCTTCCCCTCAGGATAGGGATAGCCCGAGGTCACACTCACCTCTTCAGTCGTCCTCGCCCCTTGGCGTCGAGTCACCATGACGTTGGGTGCGCCACGCCGCTTGTAGTTGCCCTTCGACTTCGCGGGCTTCGCATGCATGTAGCAGACCTTGCTTCCGTCCCGGACGTAGCTGTGGGATTTCCAATTCGCGTTCTCGGCCAAGGGTTCAGGCTTCGCCTGCGCGTCCGCCCCCTGGGGGCCCGCGAGGAGCGAAATACACAAGATGGCCGGGAAAAGGAGAGCCGGCGTCGCAGCGATGCGTCCGATCATGTCCTCAGAAAACCTATCGGCGACGGCGGCGCAGCATAAACAAATTGATGCTTGGCCGCCAGTACCTGTCCTCGGCAAGTCTATTCACAATTTCGATAACGGCCCTCCGTCTGCTGCGGGTGCCGTTCCCTCCGCTTGAATGCGCGGCTGCGAAACGGTTTACGGCGGGCCCGGCGCAGGCCATATAGAGAGCATGGCGATACTGAAGATCGCGCGCATGGGCCATCCCGTGTTGAGCCGCCCGGCCATGCCGGTCCCAGACCCGACCGCGCCCGGAATTGCGGGCCTGATCGAGGACATGATCGACACGTTGAAGGACGCCGACGGGGCCGGACTGGCGGCACCCCAGGTGCACGTGCCGCTGCGACTCGTGCTCTTCCGCGTGCCGCCCGGCCGCGAGACGGCCGAAGAAAAACCCGACGAAGACAGTGACTCGGTTCAGGTTGCCGCGCTCGAGTCGCCGACGGTCCTGATCAACCCCGTGATCGAGCCGATCGGCGAACACATGGTAGAGGACTTGGAAGCATGCCTCTCGCTCCCCGGCCTCGCCGGCATCGTGCCGCGCCACAATCATATCCGCTATCGCTGGACCGACACCGAGGGTCGCAACCACGAATGTGAGGCGCAGGGCTTCCACGCGCGCGTTGTTCAACACGAGTGCGACCACCTCGACGGGATTCTCTACCCGATGCGGATGACCGACCTCTCGACCCTCACATTCACAAGCGAGCTCGGCCGTCCCGAGCCAGCGGAGTCCTGAGCCGTGTGGCGGGCGCTGTCTGAAGATGAAACGCGCAACCGGTTGCTGGTTGCAGCGCTGCCCCATGTGCCCTTCGACGGCTGGTCCGAGAAGGCGCTCGCGGCGGCAGCGGCGGAACTCGAGATCGACGCCGAAGAGGCGCGCCATGCCTTCCCCGGCGGGCCGGTCGCGCTCGTCACCTATCACGCGGCTTACGCCGACCGCCGCATGGAAGAGGCGCTGAACGAAGCCGATCTGGCGGAGATGCGGGTGCGGGAGCGCATCGCCCACACCGTGCGTCTCAGGCTCGAACAGAACGCGGCGCACCGGGAGGCAATTCGTGCAGCGCTCCCCATCCTGGCGCAGCCCGCTAACGGCCCGCACGCGCTTACTTCCCTCTACCGGACGGTAGACACGATCTGGTTTGCGGTCGGCGACAAGACGACCGACTTCGGCTTCTACACAAAGCGCGCCCTGCTCGCCGGCGTCTACCTCTCCACCCTGCTCTACTGGTTGAACGACGGCTCGGAGGATTCGCAGGCGACCTGGGCCTTCCTCGACCGCCGCATCGCCGACGTCATGCGTATCCAGACCACGCGCGCACGTTTCGCCGGCTTTCGCCCGCCAGGTTTCGGGCTGTTGCAGCGCCTGCGCGAAGCCGCCCGCGCCGCTGCGGAACCCATGCAGAGGCGCGGGCCCCAGAGCCCGTCCTAACCCACAGTTCGCGCCAGGGTCGCGGTTCGGCTCCCCTGTCCACTCGGGACACGTCCCCAGTTCTTTGGGGAGATTAGCCGGGATAAACCGAACTGACCCGATCCCGAATTGTTCGTCGTCCATAAGTTGCTTGTTTTACACCGTTTTTTTGTCTCCTGCTCCGTCCGATATTATGAAGACCGATATCCGTCATCAAATCGAAAGCGAATTCGTCCTACCAACGCAGGGTGCCCCGGAGCTCAGATTCGTCCGCGTCTCCGGCCGAGGCAGTAAGCGTTCGGGTCCCGGGGGATCGTAGACCTTCACGGATTTTCTGACTGGTAACTACTTCGGGCATGCGCTACCGTCTCGCGCATGGCGGTTCTCGACGCGGATTTCTGTGCCGACCTGACGCCGGCCGAGGGCGGCGA
>JAPOPO010000152.1 GCA_026712885.1 Rhodospirillales bacterium
GGCGAGCCGCGCCATACCGGCAACGCGCTGGGGATCGGGCTGATGTTCGGCTCCAGCATCGCGTGGGCCATCGCCAACGTGCAGGTCAAGCGCCTCACGGATATCTCTCCCCTGGCGCTGAACGGCTGGATGTCGGCGATCTCCGCCCTGCTCCTGTTCCCGCTTTCCTTCGCCCTGGAGGAGGGGCAGCTCGCGAGCCTCCTGCAGCCCGACTGGCGCCTGCACGGCTCGCTCATCTATCAGGTGGTGGGCTCGACCCTGCTCGCCTATTGGGCCTGGTACTATTTGCTCGCACACAACAAAGTGGCGACGGTCGCGGGCTTCATGCTGCTGGTGCCGATGCTGGGCGTGATCTTCGGTGTCTTCATCCTGGGCGAGCCGATCACTTGGCAGACTCTCGTGGGTGGCGTCATCATCGTCTCCGGCGTCGCCCTCATCGTGCTCAAGCGCTCCGAGGAGCCCGCGGTGAAGACGAGATGACGCTGCGTACAGAAGAAGCGGCAGGCAGGAGAGGCCGGAGCGGAGCGTGAGTGAAGAGGCCGTTGCCGGACGTCCGGTGATCGACAGGCCTTCGCCCAACTGGGACGAGCGGCCTGGAGATGCCGGCCCGGTCGATACGCTGGTCCTGCATTACACCGGCATGGTTTCGGCCGAGGCCGCGCTCGCGCGCATGACGGACGCTCGGGCCAGGGTCAGCGCGCACTGGTGCATTGGGGAGGAGGGCACCCTCTGGCGGCTGGTGCCCGAGGAGCGCCGCGCCTGGCACGCGGGGCGGAGCGAATGGCGCGGCCGGCGGTCGGTGAACGACGTCTCGATCGGGATCGAGCTGGTCAATCCCGGCCACGAGCACGGCTACCGCCCGTTTCCGCTTGCCCAGATGGATGCCCTGGTCGAGCTCGGCCGCGCCATCGTCGCGCGTCACCCCATCGAGCCTCGCAACGTGCTGGCGCACTCCGACGTCGCACCCACGCGCCGGCAGGACCCCGGCGAGCTATTTGATTGGGCGCGTCTTGCCCAGGCCGGCATCGGCCTCTGGCCCGAGGAGGGGGAGGGGACTGCGCAGGAGGGTCCGGCGCTTCGCCAGGGCGACAGCGGTGCTGCCGTACGGCACCAGCAGGAGCGGCTGCGCGCGGTCGGTTACGGTCTTGTGACCGATGGCGACTTCGGCGCGGCCACGGCGGCGGTTGCGCGTGCCTTCCAGCGGCACTTCCGCCAGACCCGCGTCGACGGTGTGATCGATGCCGGCACGGCGGAAGTTCTGGAGCGCGTGAGCGCGCTCATGGCGGGCGGCGCCCAGGCTTGACCGGCTCCACGCCGGGGCGTAGTCAGGGCAGGCCAGACGGCCGGATGGCCGCCGTCGCGGCCCTGAGCGCGCGGCGGAGGAAAGTCCGGGCTCCACGGAAGCACGGAGCCGGGTAACACCCGGCGGGGGCGACCCCAGGGAAAGTGCCACAGAGAGGAGACCGCTCGCCCGGGGCCGCGAGGCCGGCGAGCAAGGGTGAAAGGGTGCGGTAAGAGCGCACCGCGCACCCGGCAACGGGGGCGGCATGGCAAACCCCTCCGGGAGCAAGACCAAGTAGGGGCGGCGCAGGGGCGGTCGCAAGACCGTTTCCGGGTTGGTTTCCGGGCCTGCCGCCCGGGTCGGTCGCGCGAGGCGCCCGGCGACGGGCGTCCCAGATGAATGGCCATCGCGTGGGCCGCAAAGCCCGCGACAGAACCCGGCTTACAGGCCGTCTGGCGTTTCTCCCTCCGCCACCCTCAATATGTTGAGGCGCGTGAGCGCCTTCACGCAATATATTCCACTATCGAGGCTCGTCTCGGTAGCAGAGTCCAGTAACCGATAATAGAACATAAAGAGA
>JAPOPO010000638.1 GCA_026712885.1 Rhodospirillales bacterium
GGACGGCCCGTCACACGGGAGGAACCCAGCGGGGGCACCGGGAGCGGCGGGGGGGGGGGGGGGGGGCGGGTTCCGGCGGTGGCGGGCCCGGGCGAGAACCCGACGGAAGAGGCGATCAGCCTCACCCGCCACGCCAAGGACGCCGGCGCAGACGGCGCGCTGCTGGTCATGCCCTATTACAACAAGCCGACGCAAGAGGGGATGTACGCCCACTACAAAGCGGTCAACGACGCTGTGGACATCCCGCAGATCATCTACAACATCCCGGGCCGGAGCGTGGTCGACATGTCGGTGGAGACGATGGCGCGCCTCGCCGAACTTCCCAACGTGGTGGGCGTCAAGGACGCGACCGCCGATCTCGCCCGGCCCACGCGCACCAGGACGGCCATCGGCGACGATTTCTGCCAGCTCTCGGGTGAAGACGGTACGATTCTGGGCTTCCTCGCCCAGGGCGGCGACGGCTGCATCTCGGTGACCGCGAACGTGGCGCCCCGCCAGTGCGCGGGCTTCTTCGCAGCATGGGAGCGCGGCGATGCCGCAGAGGCGCTTGACCGGCACACCCGGCTGATGCCGCTCCACGACACGCTGTTCGTCGAGAGCAATCCGATCCCGGTCAAGTACGCCGCGTCTCTGCTCGGCAAGTGCGAGCCGGAGGTGCGGCTGCCGCTGACCTCGCCCAGCGAGGCGAATCGCGAGCGCATCGAAACGGCGATGCGCCGGGTCGGCATCCTCAACTGAGCACGGCCCCAGGGCGACGCACCGCGCTCGGTTCATTACAGTGAGTGGCAACGCCGCCCCCGGCGGCCGGCGAATCGCGCAGAACCGCAAGGCGCGCCGCGATTACCATCTCGAACGACCGTTCGAGGTGGGCATCCGGCTCACCGGCACCGAGGTCAAGTCGCTCCGGGCAGGGCGTGCCAATATCAACGACGCCTACGCCACCGAACGCGGCGGCGAGGTCTTTCTGATCAACGCCCACATCTCCCAGTACGACGGCGCTGGCCCCTTCAATCACGATCCCCTGCGGCCCCGCAAGCTGCTGCTGCACAAGCGCGAGATTCGCAAGCTGGTGGGTGCGCTGCGTCGCGGCGGCGTGACGCTGGTGCCGCTCACCCTCTATTTCAACGAACGCGGGATCGCCAAGGTCGCGCTCGCCATGGCCTCCGGCAAGCGCAAGTACGACAAGCGCGCCGCCGAGAAGGCGCGGGACTGGCAGCGCCAGAAGGAACGGCTGGTCCGCGAGCGGGGGTAGAAGGGTTCGCCGGCTCAGGTGCGCACTTCTCCCAATTCGTCCCGAATCGCGGTGAAGACATCCGCGAACATCGCGGGCGTCAGACGGCCGGTGTTCGTGTTGAGGCGCGAGCAGTGATAGCTGTCGAACAGTTGGCGGCCATCCTCCAGGCGATGGACCGCACCGTGGGCGAAGCGGCAGGCGCCGACGCGCACACCAAGCGCCTTGAGCACCGCGCCATGGGCGACCAGGCCCAGCGCCAGAATGGCGTGAAGCCTGCTCATCGCCTCAATCTCTGCTGTGAGGAACGCGCGGCAGGCGGCAATCTCCGCCGCCACGGGCTGATTCTGCGGCGGCACGCAGCGGACGGCATTGGTGATGCGGCAGTCGTAGAGCGCGAGGCCATCGCTGGTCTTGGCGCCGTAGGTGCCGCGGGCGAAGCCGAACTGGCTGAGGGTCGCGTAGAGCAGGTCGCCGGCGAAATCGCCGGTGAAGGGCCGGCCCGTGCGGTTGGCCCCGCGCAGGCCGGGAGCGAGGCCGACGATCAGGAGCCGCGCGTCGGGACTGCCGAAGCTCGGAACCGGCGCGTTGTGCCACTTGGGTTCTGCTGCGCGGTGTTCCTCACGATAGGCGACCAGCCTCGGGCATTGGCCGCAGTCCCGATCCGGTACGGGCGCCGGCGCACTCACGCGGAGGGCACGACCTCATCGGCCATGTCTTCCTCATCGCCCTCGTCGTCGTACTCCTCGTACTCATCCTCCATCGGCTCGCGCAGGTTCCGGGCGCGCTCGTTGCGCCACTTGGGCTCGCGCGCGATCACGGGCTCGAGCTCCTGAAGCTCGATGAAGTTGTCGGCCTGGCGGCGCAGCTCGTCGGCGATCATCGGCGGCTGCGAGCGGATGGTGCTGACGACCGTCA
>JAPOPO010000115.1 GCA_026712885.1 Rhodospirillales bacterium
CCTCTGACGGAGGTTGCGCGCGAATGGCCAGCGCTGAATTGTCGTGCACGCACGACAAACCGGTCCATGAAACTCCCGCGCATGACCGGGACGGCCGACGCATCGAGATCAACATCGGCGGGGGATCCGACTTGGCACGACAAGGCCCTGCGTCCCGGAAGGACCGCTATTCGGCAGCCGCTTCCGCTTCGCCCACGGCCTTAACCATCGCCGCTTCCCAGCCGTCCTGCTGGGCCCGGAGCACGTCGGCGGCCACCGCGCAACGCCACTGGTCCCATTCCAGGCCGCTGGCGCGCGCCGCCGCCCAGATACAGCCTTCGAGCCACGAGCGATGCACGTCCTTGGCCTGCTGCGCATCCAGCGAGCCCGCCAGGCGCCGCCCCAGACGGACGTTTTCGCCCCCCGCGGTCTCTGCGGCCACCAGCGCCTCGATCTGTTCGGCCAGCTCCGCACGTTCCGCCGGCGTCTGCTCGTGGGCGCGAACGCTGACGGAAAACCCGCCGGCGCCGTCGCGCTCGATCTTCGCCGCCACCACGCCGCCGCCCGCGCGGCCCTTGCGCCGCACGAACACCGTTTCCCGCCGCGACGGCGCCGCGCCCTCGCCGAACAGGTGCCTGTAGAGGCTGTCGGCCGGTACGCCGGGGCGCAGTTTCCGGGCATTGTCCCTCGCCGCGTCCCGCCGTGCCTCGTCCGCGCAGGCGTCGGCCAGACGGTCCGCCGAGCGCCCCGAGAACTGGTGCATCACCGGTCTCACGAGCCGCTCGATCCAGGGCTCGACCAGCAGCGCCCTGGCGGTAATCACCGCCCTGGACACCGTGCCGCGATGACACCCCATCGCTGCCGCCAGCGCCGACTGGTTCGCGAACACCCTTGCGTCCAGCATCGACATCCACTGCGCCGCGTTCTCCAGCGGTGACACACCCTCCGTCCACTCGTTCTCCCCGTGCATGAGAGACGCGCATTCGGCGTCCGTGAACGTCGCCTCGCGCACCTGCGCGCGCCACGACAAGCCCGCGCGACGGCACGCGTCGAGGCGGCGCACGCCGAAGATCGCCTCGACCTTGTGCGTGTCCCCGGGATCCAGCCGGCGGGCCAGCCCCAGTTGCTGCTGCCCGTCGCGCGCGATCGAGGACGCCAGCGAGTTCAGCGACTCGTCGTCCATGCCCGAACCGCGCCGGTTGTGGAACCGCCAGGGACGCACCTCGGCGGGGTCGAACAGCTCCACCTGTACCAATTCCTCCGCTGCGCGCGGCATCGTCTCCATTGTCTTGTCAGCCATAGTGCACACTCCGTATTCTGCATTGCTCGCCTGCGGGAATGCCGCGAGCATCGGTTTCGGGAGCGTGTTTGTCAATCCCGAACCCCGCCTGGCGACCGAATTGCCGGCGCACCCACCCCGATACGGGGCACTCATCGGAACCGACCGGCACGCCGATCCGTGCAAACAGCAACCTTACGCCGCGCACGCAAACTCAAGCGCCAGCTCCAGCGCGCGCACCTTGCGCGCCTTGCCGGGACCGTACCACGCTGACGTGAGGCGAGTTCCCGGGC
>JAPOPO010000142.1 GCA_026712885.1 Rhodospirillales bacterium
GCGCCGTTCTCGGGAAGAACGCGGGCAACCCGGCCGCCACTGGGGGCGCGCACCGGGCTCATCGTCTTCATCGCCTCGAAGATGAAGAGCGTATCGCCCTCGCTGATCTCATCGCTGACCGTGACGAAGGGGCGCCCGCCGGGCTCCGGCGCGACGTAGACCACACCGACGAGGGGCGAGGTCACCGCGCCGGGGTGTGAGGCATCGTCGGCGACCGGCGCGGCCGGCGCGTCTTGCTCGGGCGCTGGGCCAAGCGGCGCCGGGCGCGCGGCAACTGCAGGTGCGGGGGCTGCTGCCACCGTGGCCTGACGCGCGATGCGGATGCGGTTCGCGCCTTCGCCGATTTCGATCTCGGTCAGCCCCGCCTCGTCGAGCACCGCCGCAAGCGCGCGGATCACCTCGACGTCAGGTCCGAACATGGGCTCTGGCTCCTCCGGCCGGGTATCCGGCACGGGTTTCACTGCCATCGCGTCACTCCTCTTTCAAGAGCGCACGCATCCCTTCGAGCGCGAGCAGGTAGCCCTGCGCCCCAAACCCGCAGATCGAGCCCTGCACCGCTTGCGCCACGTAGGAGCGTCGGCGGAAGGGCTCGCGCCGGTGGATGTTCGAGAGATGCAGCTCGACGGCCGGCAAGTCCACGGCGCGCAGCGCGTCCATGATGGCGACCGACGTGTGCGTGTAGCCGCCGGGATTGAGGATGATGCCGGCGTGGGCCTTCGGCGCCTGCTGAATCCAGTCAATCAGCTCGCCCTCGTGGTTGCTCTGCCTGAAATCGACCGCGAGCCCGTGTCCCTCCGCATGGCCTTCGCACAGCGCGCGGATGTCGTCCAGGGACTGGTGCCCGTAGATCTCAGGTTCTCGCAACCCCAGCATATTGAGGTTGGGGCCGTTCAAAATCAAGATATTGTAAGTCATGGCCGCACCGGGTCGTGATGCTCGCCCGCATGACCGGTCTAACACGGCCAGGACTCGGGCTTCAATCCGCGTGTTTCCTGGCGCCGTCCGCTGTTGAAATCGTCAGGCTCGTCACCAATACTCCGATAGAGGCCGCGGCGGCGCGGCATTTCATGCGAATCATCCACGGATCGCCATTCATGCAGGTGCAGATTAACGGCGAGCTCCGCGAGTTCGAGGAGCCCCAATCGGTCCACAGCATCGTGACGGGGCTCGGTCTCGATCCGCGCAAGATTGCGGTCGAGCGCAATCTCGAGATCGTGCCCCGAAGCGCCTACGACGAGACGGCCGTCGCCGCCGGCGACCGGCTCGAGATCGTACACTTCATCGGCGGTGGCGCCGATCCCGCGCCGGTGGCGGCGGACGACGACACTTGGGAGGTCGCGGGCCGCCGCTTCCGCTCGCGGCTGATCGTCGGCACCGGCAAGTATCGCGACTTCGAGCAGACCGCTGCCGCGCTGGACGCGTCGGGCGCCGAAATCGTCACGGTCGCTGTGCGCCGGGTGAACGTAACCGACCGAAACGCGCCGATGCTGATCGATTACGTCGATCCCAAGCGCTACACCTATCTGCCCAACACCGCCGGCTGCTTTACCGGCGAGGATGCCGTCCGCACGCTGAGGCTCGCGCGCGAGGCCGGCGGCTGGTCGCTGGTCAAGCTCGAAGTGCTCGGCGATCAGGAGACGCTCTACCCCAACATGCCGGAGACGCTGCGCGCCGCCGAGATCCTGATCAAGGACGGCTTCGAGGTCATGGTCTACTGCAGCGACGACCCGATCATGGCCAAGCGGCTTGAGGACATGGGCTGTGCCGCGATCATGCCGCTCGCGGCGCCCA
>JAPOPO010000101.1 GCA_026712885.1 Rhodospirillales bacterium
GACCGTGCTCTCGGTGCTCTCCGCACTGCCGGGCTGCACCGGCATCGCTACGCTGACATCGAGCGTCATGGCGGGCATCCCGATCCCACCGTCGACGGGGCGCATACTCATCGCCGTCGACCGGGACCCGGCCGGTTACCCGGCCGCCTGCAGGCTCGAGGACCGCCTGAAAGCCGAGGGCCGGGATGCGCATCTCATCCTTCCAGAGCTCGACGACCTGAACGATGACCTGAAGGCTGTCGGTGCGGACCGGCTCCGCCGCAACATGGAGGCGCAGCTGGCCTCGACGGCCCGCCCGCACCTGGCGGTGCCGGCGTCCACGGGGGAGCCCGTCCCGGCAATGCCGGAGCCGATCCTGAACCTCTCCCGGGCGCAGCTCACGCCGGAGCTTCGCGAGGCCGGCGTCGTCGAACTGCACGAGACCGACCGCAAGGCCCTGGTCAAGGCGCTCTCCCTGAAGGCCGCCCCCGGTCCCTACCAGATCCGCAAATGCGCAGGCATATGGGCCGATATCGCGAAGGTGGCGGCCGAGCGGGCCAACACGCGCAAGGTCCTCGTCCTGGCCGACAGCTGGCTGATCGCCCCGCTCGAGCGCGAGCTGCGCGCGCGCGGCCTCGAACCCGTCCACGCTTTCATGCAGAGCGTCCAGGTGGAAACGCCCGAAGGCCGGCAATGGACCCGGAAGTTCGCAGGAATCGTGCCGTCCCTGACGGAGTGACGGCCATCGCGCGAACCTGCAACGCGGCTGCCGCCATACCCGCCGCGCCGAGACCGCAGGCACATCCGGACAGGTAAGGATAGCGGGGGAAAGGGCATACGTTCGCGGCCGGATCGACCTGCCGCCGGGCGTTCTTCAGACCCTTACGGAGATCCCCATGAGCATATCCGCTCCCCCCGCCGGCCGGCCGATCCGCCCGGTTCCGCTTTCCTGCCTGGTCCTGGCGGCCGAGAATGTCCGCAAGACCGCGCCCCACCCGGCCGACGATGCCGGCCTGAAGGCCTCCATCGCCAACCACGGCCTCCTCGAGAACCTGGTCGTCCGCACCGTCGACGCCGACACGCCGGACCGCTTCGCGGTCATCGCGGGAGGCCGCCGCCTGGCCGCCCTCCAGTCGCTGCACGAGGATGGCGAGCTCCCGGCCGACCACCCCGTCCCCTGCATGGTCGCCGACAGCGCCGACAACCCGGGCGAACTCTCGCTGGTCGAGAACACCATGCGGATCCCGATGCACCCGGTCGATCAGGTCACTGCGTTCACGGAACTCGCCCGCGAAGGATTTACCGTCGCCGCGATCGCCGCGCGCTTCGGCGTCTCGGAGCGCACCGTCGAGCAGCGCATCCGCCTCGGCAATGTCGCACCCGAGATCCTGGAAGCCTACCGCGCCGACGAGACCGACCTCGAAACCGTCAAGGCCTTTGCAGTCACCACCGACCGCGAGCGCCAGATGGCAGCATGGCGACAAGTCTCTTCCCAGGGCTACCGCCCGACTGCCTGGCAGGTGAAACGGCTCCTCACCGAGGAACGCGTCCTCGCCGCCACTGCCACCGCCCGCTTCGTCGGGATCGAGTCGTATGAGGCCGCCGGCGGCAAGGTGCTGCGCGACCTGTTCGCCCGCGACGACGAGAGCGGCGTGTGGTTCGAGGACCCCGTGCTGCTCGCGAAGCTCGCCACGGACAAGCTCAACCTGGCCGCCAACGAGCTCGCGACGCGCTGGAAGTGGGCCGAGGCCCAGCTCGACGCCGACTGGAACACGGCTGCGCAATATGCCCGCGTTCATTCCGTTCCCTCCGAGCCCACGGCCGAAGAGAAGGCCCGCCTGGACCAGCTCAACACCCGCGAGCTGGAGCTATCCGAGATCTACAACAGCGCCGACGGCTCCTGGACCGAGGAGCACGAGGAGGAGTTTGCCGCGATCGAGGCCGAGACCCAGGAGATCGAGAACGCAGTTGCGGACCGCTCCGTCTACAGCCCCGAGGCCATGGCCATCGCCGGCTGCATCGTCACCATCGGCTATGGCGGCGAGCTCCAGGTGATCGAGGGCCTCGTCCGTCCGGAGGACAAGCCCGAAACCGCAGGCCCCGCCGACGGCGCTTCC
>JAPOPO010000207.1 GCA_026712885.1 Rhodospirillales bacterium
ACGAGAACGAGGACGAGGAGGACGTTGAGGATCTGGACGACGACGATATCGGCGAGGTTGTTCCTGTCGGCACCAAGAAGGATGGGGAGGGCGAGGTCTGAGCCGCCGACTCGCACTTGCCCGCAATCGAGGTCAGCGATTATATTGCCGGCTTCCGGCGCGCCGGAAGCCGGTTCGCGCGCCGCGCCGACACCATAGGGGGCCATAGCTCAGCTGGGAGAGCGCTTGAATGGCATTCAAGAGGTCAGGGGTTCAAATCCCCTTGGCTCCACCACCCTACCGGAACAAATATTCCCGAACTTTCTTCTAACCCCCTGGAAACAGGGGGTTTTTTCTTGCCGTGTCGTCTTGCCTGTTCCCAAGCATTCCCCTATAATCCCGTCTCAATTGATGGATAAATTGATGGATAAATCGACGGACATGAGGTTCGAGCGACCCCTTCGACCGATCCTCCCTTGCCCATCGATTTATCCATCACCGGGACCGCAACAGGCGAGGGAAACATGGCCAAGCTGACCTCGACGAAGATCAAGGCGCTCGACAAGCCGGGCATGCACGGCGACGGGCGCGGGCTTTACCTGCAAATCGCACCGAAAGGCTCCAGGGCCTGGGTGCTCCGCCTGACAATCGACGGCAGACGGCGCGACATCGGGCTCGGCGGCTATCCGGCCGTGTCTCTCGCCAAGGCGCGGCAGCTCGCCGATGCACAGCGGGCGGCTGTGGCGGATGGACGCGACCCGGTCGCCGAAAAGAAGCGCGCCGCCATGCCGACCTTCGCCGAGGCCGCGCGCCTCACGCACGAGATAAACCGGGCTCGCTGGAAGAACGCCAACCACAAGGCGCAATGGCTCGGCACTCTGGAGCGCAACGCCTTTCCGCGCATCGGCAAGATGGCGCTCGACAGGATCGAGCGCCGCGACGTGCTGGCCGTTCTCACGCCGATCTGGACGACCAAGCCCGAGACGGCGCGGCGCGTCCGGCAGCGCATCCGCACGGTGCTCAAATGGGGCATGGCGCACGGCTACATCGAGCACAACGCTGCAGGCGAGGCGATAGACGGGGCGCTCCCGTCCATGCCGCGCGTGAAGGCGCATTTCCGCGCCCTGCCCTACGCGGACATTCCGGCGGCTCTCGATCGCTTCGTTGCGGGGCAGGCGTCCTGGGCGTCCAAGTTCTGCTTCCGCTTCCTGGTGCTCACGGCCGCCCGCTCTGGCGAGGCTCGGGGCGCGAGGTGGAGCGAGATCGACATGGATGCGAGGACCTGGACCATCCCGGGCGACCGCATGAAGGCGAAGGTCGAGCATCGCGTTCCCCTGTCGGAGGCCGCCCTGGAGGTGCTTCGTGAGGCGCGGCGGCTGGACGACGGCAGCGACCTGGTATTCCCGTCGAGCACCAGGCGGGGGTGTCCGCTATCCGACGTGACGCTCACCATGCTGTTGCGGAAATACGGGCTGGCGGACCGCGCGACGGTTCACGGCTTCCGCTCCAGCTTTCGCGACTGGTGCGCCGAGACCGGCCAGCCGCGCGAGCTCGCCGAGGCGGCTCTTGCCCATGTCGTCGGCGGCGTCGAGGGCGCCTATTTCCGGTCGGACCTGTTCGAGCGCCGGCGCCAGCTCATGAACGACTGGGCCGCGTTCGTCACCGGCGAAGGCGGTGAGGCCGGCGGCAATGTGATCCCGTTCCACCGCGGCCATGCCTGACCTCAGCGACGAACAGGCGGACTTCCTGCGGCGCTACATCGAGGACGGATTCGGGGTCGGCGACGATTCGGAAGGTCTCGCCGCCCTTCTTCTCGAGAGTGCGTTCGGGAACAGGCTATGCGGCAAGCCGGGCGTCCAGCCGGAGGACGGCCTGGAAACCGACTGGTGGCCAGGGACCGGCCTGCATTGGGACGACGGCGCGCCCGGGGGGATGCTGGGGCTCAGGGCGGCGGCAACCCGGCACACCTGGGGTGGACGGAGGGCGCGGCTGCCGGAGGGACTCG
>JAPOPO010000135.1 GCA_026712885.1 Rhodospirillales bacterium
CGTTCCCGGCATGCCTCTTCCAGCTCACGCAGTCGCTCGTTCCAGTCCGCTTCGAGCGATGCCGCCACCAGCCGGTTCGCCGGGTCGACCTCGAAGAACCTGCGCCGCGCCAGGTCGGCCTCGTAGCGGAAGCCATCGATACGCTTGGCGCGCTGAGCATCGGCCTCGGCGAACTCCACCTCGACTTGCTCCTGGACCGCCAGAGCAAGATCGATGCTCTCACCGTTCATCGCGTCGATCACGAAGCGCGATATCTCGGCGTCGACGAGGTCGCCGCGCATGCTCTGGCAGACTTTCCGTCCGTAGCGGACGAGCTCTTCATTGCAGACGTAGACGTAGCGCGCCGGACGGTTGCGATGCGGCAGAGCGCGGTTGTATTGCATGCCCATGCGCCGGCCGCAGTGGCCGCAGATCACCCGCGACTGCAACAGCGCCGCCCCCTCGCGGGGCGCCGCGGTGCGCAAGTCCGATTCCAGGAAGGCCGCGGCATTGCCTCTCAGGGTGGCTCGATTGCGAAGGTACTCGTCCCAATCGATGAACCCCGCATGCGCGTCCGGGATGCAGACCTGCCACTCCTCCATCGCAACAGAGCGCAATCGGGCTGTCCCGTCCGCCTGCCTCTCGACGCGCTTGCGGCCATAGACGAAGGCGCCGGCGTAGCGCGGATTCCTCAGAATGCGCCCGACTTGCGGCACGCGCGGAAGAGCCCAGCGCAGCTCGCCGTTGGCCGGCCCGCTTCGCGGACGCGCCGGCAGCTCGATGTTCTCGCGGTGCATCCATTTCACCACCGCCATCGCCGACCCCATTCGGCGGAAGCTGTCGAACACCAGACGGATGGCGTCGACGACGGACCGGTCACCGTCGAACACCACCTCGTCCCTGTCGTTGTAGTCCAGGCCGACCGGCAACCGCATCTTCAGCGCACCGCGCGCGGCGGCGCTGCGCTGGCCGCCCACCATCCGCGCCCTAATCCCCTGAAGCTCGAACTCGCTCAGGGTCCCTTTCACGCCGAGCAAGAGCTTGTCGTTACCGTCGTTGGGATCGTAGATGCCGGTCTCGTCCAGGATCAGGGTATTGGTGATGCCGGCGATCCGCAGCAGCTGGTGCCAGTCGGCGTTGTCCCGCGCGAGCCTCGAGACTTCCAGGCCGAGAACGATGCCCACCTCGCCGGCGGCGATGCTCCCCATCAGGTCGCGGAACCCGCTGCGGTTGCCGGTGTAGGCTCCCGACTTGCCCTGGTCCTCGTCAATCACCCGGATGCGCTCCGCAGGCCAGCCGAGCGCCGTCGCCCTTTGGCTCAGCCCGTACTGGCGCCGCGTGCTCTCGGTGTGTTGCATGACCTGTCGAAGCGAGGACTGACGCACGTACAGGCAAGCCTCGCGCTCCAGATGATGCGGCGCGATCTTGCGCGTATCCGCTTCAGGCATGACGATTCTCCTCGTTCTCCCACACGGTGTTGGCGATCGCCGCAGGCGACGGCACGCGCAGCAGGCGCCGGACCTGGCTGGCGGCCTCCGCGATCACCGCATCGGCGATGGACAGTTCCACCTTGATGGACGAAGGCGACGGCGGCCGCGGGCCGGTGCGGTTGCACGCCGCCCCGGCCATGGCCAGGGCGCCGCGCAGACCGTGGAAGCGCATCGCGGCGATGGCGTTGCTGTTGCCGCCCGACAGCCAGAGCCCTCGCCAGCTCTCGTAGGTCTTCCAGGCGTCCTCGCGCATCATGGTCCGGGTTCCAGCGGTTTTTTTTGAACCCGCTCCAATGCCTTCTCGAGACCGCGCGGATGCACCCTGACGCCGAACTCGGCTTCGATCAGCGGCGCCAGCCGGCGCGCTCCCACACGTCCGTGCAGGGCCCTGTACTCCTCGACGAAGCGCAGCATCTCCGGGCTGATCTTGTGCGGCCCTCGCGGCCCGCGCCGCGCCGGGATGAGCTCCTGCAGCCCGCCCCCGTCGAACGCCTTGACCATGCGGAAGCAAGTCGGGCGCGAGACCCCGAACCGTGCCGCCGCCTGCGCAAGGGTGGCCTCGCCCAGCCGGACCACCCGGACCATCTCGTAGCGGACCTGGAGCAGGTCGCGGGCGTCGAAGAACTCGCCCACCGTGAACATCGGGTCGCTGACCCTTTCCGGCGTCCGGTTGAGGGTGCCGGCCTCCCTGAGCCGGTCCTGCTTCTCGGTGTCGTCGCGACGGTCTGCCATGGCGGTGCGGTCCTCCGAGATAGGTTCACTAATTAATACGCTATCTCTCACCACCAAGTCAACCATCGACCGCAACGGTCCCGCTTCATATGCAGGAATACTAGCTATTATCTGGCACTCCATACCCGGAGCAACCGTGCATGAGCGCCCTAATTTCTGAGCATATAGCGCCATTATTTCTGATTACGATCGACCGCCGGTGCGCGGAGTGAATCCACAATCGCGCGAAGCACAATCAGGTCGTCCCCCCGGAACAGGCAGCGGCCCGACGCAACGCGCTCGAAGTCGTCCACCTGCCGCAGGGACGTCCAGGAAACCGGCACGCTGACGAGGGTTGGGCCGCCCGAGCCGTCCGCGAAGTAGCGAACAATCGCTCTCTTGCATCCGCCCACACGGTCGTAAATCCGAACCGTTTGGCCCTGGAGCGGATGAAACGGGTGGGTGATCACAACGTCCTGAAGATCACCCTCTTCGTCGGAACTGCCTGCATTTGGAAACGGTAGACAAGCAGACCGGCGAGTGGGTCGATCGGGTCGAGTGGCACCGCGCCGGCACCTTCCCGGACCGGCTCATCGAGCGCCTGGAGAGCCACGCGACGAAGGGCCGGCTCGTCCTCGTCGAGGGCAAGCTCCAGACCCGCACGTACCGCAAGGAGGGCGAGGCTACCGATCGCTTCTCGACCGAAATCCTGGTCGTCCCCGGTCACCGCGTCCAGTTCCTCGACAAGCCGAACGGCGCGAACGGCAACGGCGGCGCGATGCCGCGGGCCGTGGCCGCGGCGGCCGCGAGCGGAGACGCGCCCGACCTCGACGACAGTGACATTCCATTCTGATCGCTTCCTCCTCCCTCCCTTCGGGCCGGCACCGGTTGGTGTCGGCCCTTTTTTCTTGCCCGCCGGCGAGAGTCCCTCGCCCCTTGGCGGAGCGCGGAGGAGGGGGAAGCGGCAAGCGGGGCAGGCACACGAGGAGAACGGGAGCATGTCCGGAAGCATCTTCGATGAGGGGGCGGTGCTCGTCCCCGAGCTCGTCACGCCGGCCGAGGAGCGCCGGCTCCTTCAGCGCATCGCCGGGGCGCCGTGGATGACCGACATCGGCCGCCGGGTCCAGCACTATGGCTTCAAGTACGACTATCGCGGCTCCGCGTCTCCGGTGCCCGCCGCGCCCTTTCCCCGGTGGGCCGAGGTGATGGCCGATCGCCTGGCGCCGTGGTTCGAGGCCACGGTGCCGGAGCAGTGCATCGTCAACGAATACGTGCCGGGCCAAGGCATCGGGATGCACGCCGACCACGCGCAGTTCGGCCCGGTGGTGGCGTCGCTCTCGCTCGCCTGCGACTGGCCGATGCGGTTCCGGCCCCGGAGCGTGCGCCCCTACGCGCGCGACGGGCTCCCGGGCGACGAGGTGGTGGTGCTGCCCCGGCGCTCGGTGCTGGTGCTCGCGGGCGATGCCCGCCATCACTGGATGCACGGGATCGACCGTGCCGCCGGCCGGGGGCGGGCGGTGCGGGTCTCGGCGACCTTTCGAACGCTCGCGCGATAGCGTGCCGAGGGCGAGGCGGGCCGGGAGGAGGGTGAGGGCGGCCGGGCCGGGAGGGTCCGGGCCCGGCCGCCTCGACCTGGACCGTACGGGAGAGTCCCACATGAGCAACGTGTTCGAACGCCTGATTGGCGCGCACGAGAGCGGCGCGGGCGTCGCGCTCGAGGCCGGCGACGTGGGCGAGCTGATGGCCCGCTACCACGCCTCGTTCGAAGAGGACGCGGCGGCGCGGCGCGACTTCCACCTCAACGAGTACCTCACCGACCGCGCATTCGGCGGTGGCGAGGAGGGCGGGTGGTGGTACGACACCGGGGTGTACGTGCAGTGCCACGGCACGTTCCCCTCCCGCGAGGAGGCGTTCGCCGCCCGCGACGCCCTCGACGACTACCTCGCCGAGCGCCGCGAGGGGCTCGACCCGCCGGACTCGGTGCGCTGCACCGGCTGGCCCGAGCTCCTCGTCGAGCAGCGCCCGGGCGCGAACTTCCCCGCGCGTAGGCCGCGCTACGCGTGAGGTGCGCATTCCAGTGATTCCGATCACCGCGCCATCGAGGGCCGGCCCCGCAACGGGGTCGGCCCTCTCGTCGTGCCGGTGTGTCCCGCGCTGGCAGGAGGCGAGGGCGGCCGGGATGGGGGTGCGCCCGAGCCCGCCGAAGGGAGAGTCCCCGATGAGCCATCCACCGAACGACGCCGCGACCCTCGCCGCAGCGCTCGCAGAGCGCGCCGAGGCCGTGTGCCGGCGCTATCTCCCGGCCGGGCGGCTCCAGGGCCGGTACTGGGTCGCGGGCGACGTGCACGGCGCGAAGGGCCGCTCGCTCTTCGTGCGCCTTCGCCCCCCGGGCGTGCCGGGGAAGTGGACCGACGCGGCGACCGGTGAGCACGGCGACCTCCTCGACCTCCTCCGCGCCCAGCTCGGCACCGGCGCTCTGCGTCCCGCCCTCGACGAGGCGCGCGCGTTCCTCGCGCTCCCCGCCCCGGCGACGGTGGGCGCGGGGGAATCGGTTGCCGAGCGCGTCGCGCGGGCGCGGCGGCTGTGGGGCGCCTGCCGGCCGGTCGCCGGCACGCACGCGGAGAGCTACCTCCGCGCGCGCGCCATCGCGCGCTGCGGGTTCGCAGCGCTGCGCTTCCATCCGCGCCTGCACTACCGCGACGAGGCGGGCTTTCGCCGCTTCCCCGCGCTCGTCGCCGCGGTGACCGAGCCCGGGGGGTACGTGATCGGCGTGCACCGCACCTGGCTCGACCCGCACCGGCCCGCGAAGGCGCCGGTCGCGGCGGCGCGCAAGACCATGGGCCGGGCCTACGGCCTCGCCGTGCGCTTCGGCCGTCCGGCCGACGGCGCTTCGCTCCTCGTCGGCGAGGGGCTGGAGACCGTGCTCTCGCTGCTGACCGCGGTGCCCACGCTCGCTGGCGCCGCCGCGCTCGCCGCCGGGAGCCTCGGCGCGTTCTCGGCCCCGCCCGGCGTCTCGCGCCTGCTCATCGCCCGCGATGGCGACGCCGAGGGCGAGGCCGCCGCGGACCGGCTCGCGATGCGTTGCGCCGAGGCCGGCATCGACGCCACCGTGCTGGTCCCGGAGCGCGGGGACTTCAACGACGATCTGCGCGCCCTCGGGGGCCGGGGGCTCGCCCGGCGGGTGGGGCGGTTGCTCGTGCGCTGAAAGGAGGAGGGGAGCGGGGCGGGGTGCGTGTCGTCCACGAAGAGAGGAGAGAGCGATGGCGCCACTCGTCTACGCCGGCGTCGGAGCGCGCAAGACGCCCGCGCCCGTGCGCGCCGTCATGCGCCGTATGGCTTGGTACCTGGCGGAGAAGGGCTGGCACTTGAACACCGGCGGCGCCGACGGGGCGGACACGGCGTTCGTCGAGGGCTCGCCCGCCCTGTGCACCGTGTTCCTCCCCTGGGAAGGCTACAACGGCTGGACCGGCCCGGAGTGCGTCGCGTTCGGCGACAAGGCGCTCGCGAAGCTCCAGCCCTTCGCCGCCGCCCACCCCGACGCCCGGGCGCGGTGCAGCCCTGCTGTGCGAAAGCTCCATGCGCGCAACGTCGCCGTCATCGGATGCGCCGGCGTCACCGAGCCGGTGTCCGCGGTGGTGTGCTGGACCGAGGATGGACGCGTCGAGGGCGGCACCGGCCTTGCCATTCGCCTCGCCGAGAGCGTGGGCATTCCGGTGTTCACCCTCGCGAGCGTGCATCCGCGCGACGTGTGCATCGCGATGAACCGCATCGCCCGCAAGGCGCGCGCGGGCGACGGGGGCTGAGCGCCCGAGCCGCCGTCCGGCCGAGCGGTGCGCACATCTCAACCGCTCACGCCCATCTCGCGATCGGGGCCAGCGTGGCGCACGTCCTCGCGCCGTCAACCCGCGCACCGCGCGGGTCCTTCGCTTCGCTCCGGCCGCCGGGCGGTGACGGCACTGCGCCCGCGCGCCACGGCGGGCCCCACTCGCCGAAGGGCGCCACCACCGAGGACCGCACCATGCCCCGCCCCGCCATCATCAACCTGAAGCACCACCCGGAGCTGCAACGCGCGCTCGAGGATCGCGAGGAGTTCGAGGGCGTGGTCCGCGCCGACCGCCGCACCCGATGGGGCAACCGCTTCGTCATCGGCCGGCACGGCACCCGCGAAGAGGTCATCGAGCGCTACCGCCGACGGCTGTGGCAGCGCATCCGCGAAGGCGACGTGAGCCTCGAGGCGCTCGCGGGCCTGCACGGCAAGACCCTCGCCTGCTGGTGCCATCCGAAGCCCTGCCACTGCAACGTCCTCGCCCGCGCCGCCGCCTGGGCGGTCTCCGTCCTCGCGGGCCGCAAGGCCGCGTGAGGCGCGAGCCTCCAGGCGAACGGCGCGGCGCGGAACGAGCCAGTCGCGCCGGGCCGTACCCGACCCAACCCCAACCCGAGGAGACTCCGATGGCCCCCCGCTACGTCATCCGCACCGTCGACGAGGACTGGATCGATCTGTTCGATGCGCCCGCCCGCATCGACGTAAGCGGTGCGAGTGGTCCACCTTCCTCTCGATGAGTTAATCGCGTTGGATGACCCCTTTTCGCGAGGAGGTTCAGCCGATGCAGGATTCTGAACGAGGATGCGCCGCCGATCGGGAGCGGTCGAGCGAGGCGGGGTCGAGTAGTTCGGTGAAGCGGCGTTCGCGCCGGCGCTGGAGCGCGGAGCAGAAGGTGCGGATCGTTGGTGAGAGTTTGCGCTCAGGGACGCGGGTGGAGGATGTCGCCCGGCGCTACGGGTTGAGCCGCAAGCAGTTGTCGGCATGGCGCAGCCTCGCCCGCCAGGGCAAGCTCGCGGTGGCCTCATCGCCCGAGGCGGTGGATGTCGACCCGGAGCGGCAGCCAGCGTTCGCCACGCTCGAGGTGGACAGCGCGACGGGTCCGGGTCTGAGTGGGTCGGTTGTGATCGAGTCGCGAGAGGTGACGGTGCGCCTTGATGGCGATATCGACGCATCGCGGGTCGCGGAGATTGCCTCGGCGTTGCGGGGGCTTCGATGAACGTCGCGGGGACGGGGATGCGGGTGGTGGTGGCGACGCGTCCGGTCGATTTCCGCAAGGGTCATGACGGACTGGCGGCGGTGGTCGAGCAGGAGCTCGGTTTGGACCCGTATTCTGGGGTGGCGGTGGTGTTTCGTCCCAAGCGCCTGGACCGGATGAAGGTGCTGTGGTGGGACGGGACGGGCCTGGTGCTGGCGTCGAAGCGTCTGGAGCAGGGCCGCTTTGCCTGGCCTGCGGTGCGCGACGGGGTGATGCGGCTGTCGGGGGCGCAGTGCGAGGCGTTGTTCGAGGGGCTGGACTGGCGCCGAATGTGGAGCCGGCGGGTTCGCAGACCACTTGCGGCGGCGTGATGATACAGGGGGCTGTTCTGGCCTCCTTTTTCTTTATTAAGGCATTGATTCCATGATAGAATTCCGTCATGGAGAACCGTCTCGACACGGTCGGCCCAGCATCGCTTGCGCCCCCCTATCGCGTCGTGATCGAAGGGCTTCGAGCCCAAGTGGCGGCGCTCGCTGAGCGCAACCGCGAACTCGAACGCCGAGAGCCCGAAGCGGTCGTCGAGGGCCTGCGCAGCCGGGTGGCCTCGCTCGCTGAGCACAACCGACGCCTCGAACATCTGCTGCGCGAGTTGCGCCGCGCGATGTACGGAAAGAAGTCCGAGAAGCTCCATCCCGACCAGCTCCAGCTCGCCTTCGAGGCGCTCGAAGGCGCACTCGCCGAAGCCGAGGAAGCGGCCCCAGCGAGCATTATGCCGACGCCACGTGAGCGGCGCCCTGACCCACGGCGCAACCTCGGCCACCTTCCCGAGCACCTGCCGCGAATCGAGCAGGTCATCGAGCCCCAGAGCACGAACTGCCCCTGCGGTTGCGGGGAGATGGTGCGCATCGGCGAGGACCGCACCGAACGCCTCGACATCGTCCCAGCCCAGCTTCGGGTCATCGTCACTGTCCGCCCGAAGTATGCCTGCCGCGTGTGCGAGGAAGGAGTCACCCAGGCACCGGCGCCCGCGCACCTCATCGAGGGCGCGATTCCCACTGAAGGCGCGCTCGCTCATGTGCTGGTGTCGAAGTTCGCCGACCACCTTCCGCTGTATCGCCAATCGCAGATTCTCGCCCGCTCAGGAATCGACGTGCACCGCTCGACGCTGGCCGGCTGGGTCGGCAAGACGGCGTTCCACCTCAGGCCGCTGGTGGAATGCCTGGCGGCGCAACTGAAGACGTCGCACAACCTGGGGGTGGACGAGACGCCGGTACGGGTGCTCGACCCGGGCCGGGGCAAGACGAAGACGGGTTATATGTGGACGATGGCGCGCGACGAGCAGGCATGGTGCGGGGCAGATCCACCGGGGGTGGTCTATGCGTATGCGCCCAGCCGCGGCGGCGTACAGGGTGAGAAGCTGCTCGAGGGGTTCTCGGGCACGGCGCAGGTCGATGGCTATTCCGGGTACAACCGGCTGCGCCGGGCAGAGCGCACCGGTGGGGCGCTGACGCTCGCATCCTGCTGGACGCACGCCCGACGCGGCATGAAGGAAGTGTTCGACAGCGACGCCTCTCCGATCGCAAAGGCCGGTCTGGAGCGCATCGCGCAGCTCTATGCAATCGAGAAGAAGATCCGGGGCCAGCCACCGGCGACGCGCCAGGCGGTGCGGTGGACGGAATCGGCGCCACTGGTGAACCGCTTCGGCGTGTGGCTCGACGAGCAGCGCTCGCGGGTCTCGCCGCGCTCGCGCCTGGGCGAGAAGCTGACCTACATCGCCAACCAGTGGGAGGGGTTGGTGGTATTCCTCTACGACGGGCGCGTGGAGATGGACACGAACATCGTGGAGAACCGGATCCGGCCGGTGAAGCTCACAGCGAAGAATGCGTTGTTCGCCGGCCATGACGAAGGCGCCGCCGCATGGGGCCGAATCGCTTCACTGATCGAGACCTGCAAGATGAACGGTGTCGAGCCCTACGCCTGGCTCAAGAGCACGCTGGAGAAGATCGCCAGCGGCCACCCGCAATCGCGGATCCGGGAACTTCTACCCTGGAAC
>JAPOPO010000572.1 GCA_026712885.1 Rhodospirillales bacterium
CAGCAACCCCACCTTCCTCATCGCCGACAACGTCACCCAGCAGCTCGACGTCACCGTCGCAGCGCAGATCATCCGCCTGATGCACGACCTGCGCGACCAGATGGACACGGCGATCATCTTCATCTCGTCGTCGCTCGCCATCGTGCGTGAGATCGCGGACGAAATCATCGTCCTGCAGGAAGGGCGCATCATCGAGCGCTCGACCCCGGAGGCCATCGTCAACCGGCCGGAGCACGACTACTCCAAGCGGCTGCTGGAACGTATCCCGCGCATCTGGGCGGTGGAGGAGGGCGCCCAGCCCAAGACCGAGGGCGAGGCCGCGCTGCTGGAGGCGGACGACGTCTACACAACCTACCGCGTCAACGCACCGACCCGCTTCTTCGGCCACAACGACGTGGAGGCGGTGCGCGGCGTCACCTTCGACGTGAAGGCGGGCGAGAATTTCGGCATCGTGGGCGAATCGGGCTGCGGCAAGTCGACGCTCTCGCGCCTGCTGAGCTGGATCGAGGCGCCCGACAAGGGCTCGATCTCCTTCGAGGGCGAGAGCGTCGCCAAGATGAACCGGCGCCGGCTGCTCGGGCTGCGGCACCGCTTCCAGCTCCTGCTCCAGGACCCCTACAACGCCATGCCGCCGCACATGCCGGTTGGCCGCACTATCCTGGAGCCGCTGTTGATCCACGGCGGCATGGGACGCCGCGCGATGCGCGACCGCGTGCTCGAGGTGATGAACGAGGTGGGTCTCCCCGCCGACATCTACGATCACCTGCAGATCGGGCTCAGCGCCGGCCAGCGCCAGCGCATCAACCTCGCCCGCGCGCTGGTGCTGGAGCCCCGCCTCCTGATCCTGGACGAGACGCTCTCCGCCCTCGACCAGGTGGAGCAGTCGCGGCTGCTGGAGATCTTCGACAAGCTCCAGGCCGAGCACGGCTTCACCTACATCTTCATCTCCCATGATCTCGCCATGGTGCGCCGGGCGTGCACGCGAATCGCGGTGATGTATCTCGGAAAGATCGTCGAGCTCGCCGACAATCACACGGTCTTCTTCGACCCCGGCCACCCCTACACCAAGGCGCTCCTGAGCGCGGTGCCCACCATCGAGGAGCGCCGCTACGACGCCGAGGAGAACCTGCTGGAGGGCGAGCCGCCGAGCCCCATCGGCATCCCGCCGGGATGCAGCTTCAACTCGCGCTGCCCGCTCGCGTTCGAGCGCTGCACGACTGACGAGCCGGGCCTGGAGAGCCGGGGCGACGGCCGCATCAGCGCCTGCTACTGGGCCAATGCAAGCGAGGACGACCTCGCCGCCGCCGCGCAGGCCAACCGCGCCCGCCGCGCCGCCTTGGAGGCGCAGGCCTCTTAGCCCCGCCCGAGCGGCCTCATCAGTCGCCGGTCACCGAGCCTCTTTCGCTTGTACTGCCGCCGGCGCCTCCGAGAGGCGCGCCAGGACAGCGCCCGCTTCGGCCGTGATTTCGTAGGAGCGCAACCGTGCGGCGGGGTCATGGATGTTGGACGTCACCATGATCTCGTCGACGCCCGTGTGCTTTGCGAACGTCGCGAGGCGATCCGCCACCAGATCCGGCGTGCCCGAGGCCGAACAGGTGAACCAGCGTTTCAGGATCGACTGCTCCTGCGCGTCCAGGCCGGTCTCGAAGTCTCGCACTGGGCGGGGCAGGGGGCCGGGCACGCCCCGGTGCAGGTTGAGCACCGATTGTTGGGCCGAGCTCCGCACGTATGCGGCCTCTTCGTCGCTATCGGCAGCAAACACATTGAATCCCGCCATGGCGTATGGCGCGTCGCACTGCTCAGAGGGGCGGAACTGCTCGTGGTAGACTTCAATCGCTTGCATCAGCGCGGCGGGCGCGAAGTGCGATGCGAAGGCGTAGGGCAGCCCCAACGCGGCGGCGAGCTGCGCGCCGAAGAGGCTCGAGCCGAGAATCCAGAGCGGCACGTTGAGGCCCGTGCCGGGCACCGCGCGCACCCGCCGCCCCGGCTCTGACGGCTGAAAGTAGCTCTGCAGCTCCACCACATCCCGCGGGAAGTCGTTGACGTCGCCGGTGAGCGTGCGCCTGAGCGCGTGCGACGTCATCTGATCGGTCCCCGGGGCGCGCCCGATGCCGAGGTCGATCCGCCCCGGATAGAGCGATTCGAGGGTGCCGAACTGCTCGGCGATCACCAGCGGCGCGTGGTTGGGCAGCATGATGCCGCCGGCGCCGACCCGGATGGTCTCGGTGACGCCTGCGACGTGGCCGATCAGCACCGCCGTCGCGGCGCTGCCGATGCCGGCCATGTTGTGGTGCTCGGCCAGCCAGTAGCGGCGGAAGCCCAGGCGCTCGACGTGGCGCGCGAGCTCCACCGTGTTGCGGAAGGCCTGCGCCGCGTCCGCGCCTTCGGGGATGGGCGAAAGATCGAGGACCGAGAGTGCGACCATGAGCCGGGTGTTGCGCCTCGCCTCAGCCGAACGCGCTGCGGCGGCGGGGGGACTTCTTCTTGCCGCGCTTGCGGGCCGAGGTGCCGGGCGCGCCCTTGCTGCTCCGCCCGTGGCCTCCCCCGCTGCCGCCGCTGCCCCGGGCGCCCTTGAGCCCCAGGTCCTGGTCGTTGAGCCGGCGGATCTCGTCGCGGAGCCGCGCCGCCTCCTCGAACTCCAGCTCCCCTGCCGCCGCCTTCATGCGCGCTTCCAGGTCCTTGAGGTGGGCCTCCAGGTTGTGGCCGATCAGGTGGGGCGTCGCCTCGTCGCCGGTCTCGACGGTGACGTGGTCGCCGCCGTAGACGCTCCCCAGAA
>JAPOPO010000233.1 GCA_026712885.1 Rhodospirillales bacterium
CCGCCTCGTGCTGCGGCTCGCGCCAGAGCACCGGCCGCTCGCGTCGGGCAAGGCGCGCGCGGCGGCAGCAGCCCTGGCGCGGGCGCTCGGCTGCACGCTCTCCTTCGAGACGAACGCCTAGCCCGCATTTCTCGCCAGGGCCGCGGCTTTTGTCGCGCCCCATGCGGCATCACGCCTCCAAGTGAGACGGGCAAACACAAATTTTGTCCGGAATTCGCCGGGATTGGGCGGGATGAGTAGGATTCTCGGCGGCGACCGCTTGCCAAGAAGGCGCCCTGTCTTCTTGTCCACACCTGCCACGACCCGCCTGTGCCTGCTCATCATGGCGTCATCGTGGCGCGCCCGCCGCGCGCCAGGCACCGCACCATGGTCCAGGGTGTCGAGGAGGCAGGCCGTTCCATAAGACGCCCTCAACCGTGGTGGCCTTGCGCGCGCTCTCGCGTTATGAGGAACTCCGCTGCTGGTGCTCGTGCGGGCGTGGCGGAAGCGGTAGACGCGCGGGTCTCAAAAACCCGTTCCTTCGGGAGTGTGAGTTCGAGTCTCACCGCCCGCACCAGCCGCCTCACAACAGCGGCCGCTAGGCCGCTATCCGGCGAACGGGATCGTACCCCGGTGGCGCATGGTCCCTCGCTCGCCCGCAGTGCGGCCCGAGTTACCCCCACCTCACCCCGGCTCTCTCCGCCCCCAAGAGCGGAGAGAGCGAATTAGCCGGTGCCGTCTGCGTTCCCCCTCCGCCTTTGGGGGAGGGGGACAGGGGGAGGTGGGAGCTGTTCGGGTCGTCGTGATCCGGTAAGCTCGGATCGTGCTCTAACCCCGTCAGCAATCCAGGGTGTTGCTGCGCTCCCAGTCGGAGATCGTGCCGGCGTATTCGTTCCACTCGCTCGTCTTGAGCTTGACGTAGCTCTTGACGAAGCTCTCGCCGAAGCCCGCGCGCAGCACCTTGTCCTTCTCGAAGAGCCGGAGCGCGTCGAGCAGGTTGAGCGGCAGCCTGCGCGCACCGCGCAGCTTGTGGCCCTCGGCATAGAGGTTGAGGTCGGTGCGCTGGCCGGGGTCGAGCTGGTTCTCGATGCCGTCGAGCCCGGCGACGACCACGCCCGCCTGCAGCAGATAGGGGTTGGACGCGCCGTCCATCAGCCGCAGCTCGAAGCGCCCGGCGTCCGGGATGCGCACCATGGTCGAGCGGTTGTTGCCGCCGTAGGCCACCTGGTTGGGCGACCACGTGGCACCCGACAGCGTGACCGGTGCGTTGATCCGCTTGTAGCTGTTCACGGTCGGGTTCCAGATCGCACAGAGCGCGGGCGCGCGCTGCAAGATGCCGCCGAGGAATTGATAGCCGAGTTTGGAGATGCCGAGCTCGCCCTTGGCATCGTGGAACAGGTTCTTCTTGCCGGGATTGTTCCAGACCGAGACGTGGGCGTGGCAGCCGTTGCCCGTGAGGTTGGAGAAGGGCTTCGGCATGAAGGTCGCGCGCAGCCCGTGCTTCTCGGCCAGCGACTTGACCATGTACTTGAAGAAGACGTGGCGGTCGGCGGTGACCAGTGCATCGTCGTAGTCCCAGTTCATCTCGAACTGGCCGTTGGCGTCCTCGTGGTCGTTCTGGTAGGGGCCCCAGCCGAGCGACAGCATGGCGTCGCAGATCTCGGAGACCACGTCGTAGCGGCGCATCAGGGCCGCCTGATCGTAGCAGGGCTTGGCCTGGGTATCGAGCGGGTCGGAGATCGCGGTGCCGTCCGCGCTCACGATGAAGTACTCCGCCTCGACCCCGGTCTTGACCCGGTAGCCCTGCTTCTTCGCCTCGTCGAGCTTGCTCTTAAGCTTGAGCCGGGGCGTGTCCGGCATGGGCTCGCCGTTCATCCAGCAATCGCCGGCGAGCCAGCCGACATCCGGCTTCCAGGGCAGCTGGATTAGGCTCGCGGGGTCGGGCTTGACCAGCATGTCGGGCTCGGCCGGCGTCGAATCGAGCCAGGCGGCGAAGGCGGCGAAGCCCGCGCCATTCTCCTGCATGCCCGCGATCGCCTCGGCCGGCACCAGCTTCGCCCGGAGCACGCCGAACAAGTCCACGAAGCTGATCAGGAAATAGCGGATTTTCTTCTGTTTCGCGGCCTGCGCCAGGTCCACGGCCATCAATCCATACTCCCTCGTCTCGGAATCACTCAGGCAGGCTGCTACCAGGGCAGCTCCTTGCCGTCATACTGGAAGAAGCGGCCGGTTTGGCCCTCGCCATAGCCCGCCACCACCTGGCGGATGCCGGCGATGCTGTCCTCCTTGTTGACCGGGGCCTGGGGCCCACCCATGTCCGTGCTCACCCAGCCGGGATGAACCGCGAGCGTGCGCACCCCGCGCGCCGCGAGGTCGATGGAGAGCGCCTTGACCAGCAGGTTCAGCGCCGCCTTGCTGGAGCGGTAGGGATAGAGGCCGCCGTCGGCGAGGTCGGTGATGCTGCCCATGTGCGTGGACATGAAGAACATCAGCTTCAACTCGCTCGCCGCGACGTGATCGACGAAGGCCTCGGCAACGCGGAGCGGCGCCATGGTGTTGATCTCATGGAGCTGCATCCAGGCCTCGTAGTCGACCGTGCCGAAGGCGCCCGGCGCCAAATGCTCGATCGTGTGACCGAGCAGGCCCGCGTTGTTGACCAGCATGTCGATCGGCGTGCCGCGAAATTCCTCGGCCAGCGCCGTGATCTGCGCGGGCTTGCCGACGTCGAGGGTATGCAGCGTGATCGCGCCCGCCGAAGCATCGGCAAGCGCGGCAAGATCGGTAGCCGTGTCGGGCGTGCGGCAGCAGGCGTAGATGCGCCAGCCGTCGGCGCCGAATTGACGCACCATTTCGAGGCCGAGCCCTCTGCTCGCACCGGTGACCAGCATCGACGGCATGGCTTAGTCCTCCCTTGCCCCTTGAGCGGCGGCAGAATAGCGAACCCCGCCCCGCCGACAAGGGCGAAGCCCTGCAGGCAGAGCCCCACCGCACGCGGCAGCCCACGAAGCGTCTGCCAAGAAGTGGACCGGACCGCAGGTCCGGAGCGCGCGACCGCGCGCCGCGCCGAACGGCGCGTAGCCAAGCGAGCGGAGCGAGCGCCCGGCGATTGAGGGAACTGTTTAAGCGAGCGACCGGGCCGCGCGCGGAGCGTCGCGCGTCCACGCGCGCGAAGCGCACGATCGAGCGGAGCGAGCGCCCGGCGATTGAGGGAACTGTTTAAACCAGCGCCCGCGCCTCACCCCGGCCCGAGGGACAGGATCGATGTGGGCCCGGTGCGAAACACCCGCGGGGCAATTTCCGGCCAGGATTCGCCGGGATCAGGTGGGATTAACCCGGATGGATGAGATGCCGCAGGATTCCACGGGTCCACCGGCACCGACGTGACGGTGCGGGGCGGCGGCGGCGGCGGGGGCGGCCTCCCCTCCACCTCCGCGCGGATGATGGCGACGGTCTCCGGCGAGAGCCCGCCCCGACGCTTGGGTTCGCCGGCGCGCGCGGCCTTCCTTGCCGCCTGCTTACGGTCCGCCCGGAGCTTGTCGGTGCCCTCGATGCGCTTGAGGGTGAGGGCGAGGCGGGCGAGCTCCTCCGTCGACACGGGCTCCTCCCGCGCGCTGAGATGGGCCATGGTGGCGAGCGCCATCGTCCGCAGGGTCTCGATCAGGATGAGCCCCGCCTGGCCCTCCGGGCGCTCGCCAAGCGCCTGCACCCACGC
>JAPOPO010000153.1 GCA_026712885.1 Rhodospirillales bacterium
CAGAACGCGGCGTTGGCATCGTCGTCCTCATCATCGTCACCCTTTGACCGAACGCTTTCGAGATTGGTGAGCCATGGTAGAGGAACGGGGTGCAGACGGCAACACGAAAGGCAACACTGGAAAGCAAACTGGGGAGTAGCGGGGAGGGCTTGGTAGGAGGTGGTGTTTCCTTAACTCATTGATCAATAATACTCCATAGGGCGCAGGAGGGCTCCAGGAAACTAGAGAGGACAAGACTCAATCTGATCCCAGCGGAGCGTCAGGATCTCGTTGCGCCGGCAACCGGTCAGCATCAGCAGGCGAAGCGCCGCCGCCGCGTGGGGCGAGAGGCGCCCCTCCGCCTCCATCTCGTCCAGCACCTGGCCCAGGCGGCGGAACTCCGCGTCGGTGAGGAAGCGCTCGCGCCGGCGCATCCGGTACTTTGGGGCGGAGCGGCAGGGGTTGGTCATCTCCCCCGCCACGCCCCAGGTGATCGCCTGGTCGACGATGCGGGAGAGCGTTGCGACCACTAGGTTGGCCATGGCAGGGCGGTCGCTCAGGGCATGCTGCAGGTCGGCGACGTGGGTGCGGCCGAGCGTGGAGACCGGGAGCGCGCCCACCGCCGGCACGATGTAGCGCTCGATCACGAGCCGGCACTGGGCCGCGGTGGTGGGCTTGTAACGCACCGCCACGTGCTCGCGCAGGTAGCGCTGGGCAAGTGCGGCGACGGTGGTGGCCTCGGTCTTCCGGACCTCCGGAACGGGGTCCTCGCCGGCGCGCACGCGGGCGATGATCAGGGCCGCGCGCCGGCGCGCCTCCTGGGCATCGATCACCCCGTGCCGGCCCACGGTGATGCGCCGGGTGCCGTCCGGCCCCCGCGCCTGCACCACGTAGACCTTGGCGCCGGAGGGGTAGACCCGGACGCCGAAGCCGGTGAGCGCACGGTCCCAGACCACGGTGTCGCTCTCCGCAAAGAGCGCCGCCACGGTGTGCTCGGTGATCGTCCCCCGAGAGGGAAGCGCCACGTTCATGATGAGGGGCCGTCCTTACCGGCGGCGCCACCGGCACCGATGCCCGCGCCGGAATTGCGCGCAAATTCCGTCATCACGGCGGGGCGCCGCGGCTTCATCGCGCAAGCCGCCGGCATCACCCGTCCGCGCCCGTAAGCACCGCGCACGCGGTCCTCCGAGCCCGCGCGGCAAGCGCTGGCCTCCAAAACTCTCATGAATAGAAGCGTTTATTGCGGGTTCTGGCGGTTCCGTACCCGGCTGCGGGCGCCGTAAGTCCCGCGATCGCGGCGACTCAAGGCCTCCCGACGAGGCCTCTTCAGAATGAGGAGAGCCTCACCTATGAATAAGTCGAAGCTGACCCGGACTTTGATGGCGGCGTGCTCGATCGTCGCACTCTCGGCCGTGATGTACGGCTGTGTCCACAGCGGCAGCGACGCGCCGACCGTGGAAGCACCGGATCTGGGTCCGGCGCAGACTGCCGCAAAGACTGCGGCGGATGCGGCAAAGACTGCATCCGACGCGGCGGCGGCGGCAGTCGCGGCGGTTGAAGCCATCCGCAATCACGAGGCGGTCGCCTACCAGGATGCGCGGGGCGCGGCAGCCGCAGCCATGGCGGCCTATATGGACGCGAAGGCGGCGAGTGATGCGGCGGCAGCGGCGACGACGCTGGAAGACGCGGAAGCCGCACAGAAAAATGCGAAA
>JAPOPO010000121.1 GCA_026712885.1 Rhodospirillales bacterium
GAGGAGCCGCGGAAGATGTTGCCGCCGCCGACGACGGCGCAGACCTCCACGCCGCTCTCGTGGACATCGGCGACCTCGCCCGCGAGCCGCTCCACCGCGTTGCCGTTTATGCCGTAAGGCTCGTCTCCCCGCAGCGCCTCGCCGGAAATCTTCAGGAGGATGCGCTTGAAGCGGGGAGAAACGGTCATCGCCGGCTCCGGGTCAGGAGGCTTCCGTTCAGGAACCGAGCTGCTCGGCGACTTCGGCGGCGAAGTCCTTGCTCTCCCGCTCGATCCCCTCGCCCAGCTGGTAGCGGACGAAGCCGCTCACGGAGACCGAGGTGCCGAGCTCGGCGGAGAGCGCCTCCAGTACCGCCTTCACCCGGCTCTCGCCATCGAGAATCCAGGTCTGCTCGAGCAGAACGACCTCCTCGAAGAACTTGCGCAGCCTGCCCTCGATCATCTTCTCGATGATCTTCTCGGGCTTGCCTTCGGCGCGCGCCTGCTCGGCGAGCACCGCGCGCTCGCGCTCGACTATCACCTGATCAAGCGAATCGCGCGAGACCGCCTGCGGGCTCACGGCCGCGACGTGCATGGCGAGCTCGTGGGCGGGACGTTCGAGGCTCTCCGAGGGCGCGTCGGACTCGACGGCGACCAGCACGCCGAGCCGGCCCAGCCCCGGCGTTGCCGGCATATGGATGTAGTCACCGACGGCACCCGCCGGCGCGGCGAGGACCGCCGTCCGCCGTAGCTGAATGTTCTCGCCGATGGTGGCGACGAGATTGGTGATCTCCTCGGTGACAGTGCGGCCGGTTCCCGGATAGGACGCTGCGGAGAGGCGCTCGACATCGCCATCGCAATCCAGCGCCAGCGTGGCGACCTCGCGCACCACTGCCCTGAAGTCGTCGTTGCGCGCAACGAAATCGGTCTCGGCATTGATCTCGACAATCGCCGCCTTGCCCGGCGCGGTCGCCAGCCCGATCAGACCTTCGGCTGCCGTGCGGCCGGCCTTGCGCTGGGCCTGGGCGAGGCCGCTCTTGCGCAGCCAATCGACCGCCGCTTCCAGCTCGCCGTCGGTCTCGGTCAGCGCCTTCTTGCAATCCATCATGCCGGCGCCGGTCTTCTCGCGCAGCTGCTTGACCAGCGCGGCCGTGATCTGAGCCAT
Organism: Rhodospirillales bacterium; assembly: GCA_026712885.1. Taxonomy (GTDB): domain Bacteria; phylum Pseudomonadota; class Alphaproteobacteria; order UBA828; family UBA828; genus WTGU01. The sequence goes on from JAPOPO010000121.1 coordinate 1,144, forward strand.
CGTCTATAACTCCCAACTATGCGGCGCGATCACGCGCTCACCGCCTGCTCTGCCTCTCCGCCCTCCGGCGCTGCGGGCGCCTCGGCTGCCTCAGCCGCATCTGCCGCTTCAGGCGTCTCCGATGCTTCCGGCGCGCCCGACGCGTCGGACGCCTCCGGCGTTGCGTCGGTGTCGGCAGGTGCCTCGGCGGGTGCTTCCGCAGCTGCCTCGCCATCGGCCGGCGCTTCCTCGGCCACGGCCGCTTCGACCGGTGGCAGGTCCTCGGCCAGCCCTTCCTCGGCTGCGCCGATATCGGCACCCGAGGCAGCGAGCTCCTCCTGCAGACCGTCGATCACAGCGCGGGCGAATAGGTCGCAATAGAGGTTGATCGCGCGGATCGCGTCGTCGTTGCCGGGAATCGGATGGGTAATGAGGTCGGGGTCGCAATTGCTGTCGATGATCGCGACCACCGGGATGCCCAGCTTGCGCGCCTCGAGAATCGCGATGTCTTCCTTGTTGGTGTCTATGACCACGAGTATGTCCGGCACGCCGCCCATGTCGCGGATGCCACCGAGCGCGAGGTCGAGCTTGTTGCGGCGCCGCACCAGCTGCAGCATTTCCTTCTTGGTCAGGCCTGCGGACTCATCGGCGAGCGTCGCTTCGAGGTCGGCGAGGGTCTTGATCGAGCCCGAAATCGCCTTCCAGTTGGTCAGCATGCCGCCAAGCCAGCGGTGGTTGACGTAGTACTGGCCGCAGCGGCGTGCGGTCTCCGCGATCGGGCGTGAGGCCTGCCGCTTTGTGCCGACGAACAGGATGCGCCCGCCGCCGGCGGCTACGTCGCGCAGCGCGACCAGCGCCTGATGAAGCAGGGGCACGGTCTGCTCGAGATCGATGACGTGCACGCCGTTGCGCGCGCCGAACAGGTAGGGGCGCATCTTCGGGTTCCAACGCCTGGTCTGGTGCCCGAAATGCACGCCGGCTTCGAGAAGCTGGCGCATGGTGAATTCTGGCAATGCCATTGGTCGTCCTTTCTCCGGTTCCTCCTCCGCGGATCATGCACCGGACTGGCCGGGCACCGGACCGGCACGCTCGCCGAGAGTGCCGTCTTCCGCGTGTGAATTCCTGCTTTACGCAGGTGGGCGCTTGATAACGCCGGTACCCCCGGCGCGCAAGGCCTCAGCCGAAGTTTAGCCGGGCCGTGCTGCCGAGAGCTCGTGAACGGCCGAGACGCCGCCGAGCGCCCCGATCTCGCTTCTGAGCGAGGGGCTCAGGGCGTACGCCGTGGGCAGCTCGATTTCCACCGTGCCGGTATCGCCGGTCTTGACGAAGAGCGCGATGCGCCCGCTGCCCTCCTGCCGGTTCGCGAGAACGTCGGCGAGCCGGTGCAATGAATGGGGGTCGTTCACATACACCGCAAGGCCGCTGAGGCTCCGCGCGAGCCGGGCGTCCAAGTCGTCGAAGCTCTGGGCTGAGAGCTTGACCTCCTCCCCCTCGATCCGTGCCTGGGCCGTGACCAGAACCGCTCTTCCGGGCTCCAGCATGCCGCGCCCGTCGCCGTAGGTCTCGCGGAACGCCGCCACCTCGAAGCTGCCGCTCGGATCAGAAAGCTGGATGAAGGCGTAGCGCCGCGAGCCGGGACCGCGCTCCCTGACAGACAACACCACGCCGGCCAGGCGGAAGCGCGTAATGCCCCGCGTCACTTGCTGCGCCACCTGGGCCGACGGGGTGACCGAGAGTCCCTCTAGCGCGTCCTCGTAGGAATCGAGGGGATGGGCGGAGAGATAGAAGCCAACCGCCTCGTGTTCGGCCGCCAGCCTTTCGTTCTGGTCCCAATCCTCCTGTTCAGGCAGGCGCGGCCTGGGGGCGAGCGTGGTGTCCGCGCCGTCGAAGAGCGAGGCTTGCGTGCGCGAGCGCTTGGCTTGGCCTGAAAAAGAGAGAAGGACCTCGGCACCCTCCGCCACTTGCCGGCGGTTTGGCGCGAGGCTGTCGAAGGCGCCGGCCTTCGCCAGGTTCTCGATCTGGCGGCGGTTGATCTGCTGCGGGTCGACCCGGCCGGCCAAATCGAAGGGATCGGCGAAAGGCCCGCTGGCTGACCGCTCGTCCACGAGCGCCGTCATCGCCTGCACGCCGACGTTCCTGATTGCGCCGAGGGCATAGCGGATCGCCTTGGTGCCGTCGCCTTGGCTCTCCACCGAGAAGGTCGCCCTTGAGGCGTTGATATCGGGCGGCAGCAGCGGAATACCGAGCCGCTCCAACTCGCGGCGGAACAATTCCAGCCGGTCGGTGTTGTTGATCTCCAGGCTCATCGACGCGGCCATGAACTCGACCGGATGGTTGGCCTTGAGATAGGCGGTCTGGTAGGCGACCAGCGCATAGGCAGCGGCGTGGGACTTGTTGAAGCCGTAGCCCGCGAACTTCGCCACCAACTCGAAAATGCGGCTCGCGTCGGCCCGTGCGACCTCGTTGGCGAGCGCCCCTTTGACGAAGGTCTCCCGCTGCGCGTCCATCTCCGCCTTGATTTTCTTGCCCATGGCGCGGCGCAGGAGATCGGCGGAGCCAAGGCTGTAGCCGGCAAGAACCTTGGCGATCTCCATCACCTGCTCCTGGTAGATGATGACGCCGAAGGTCTCCTCCAGCAGGCCGGTCAGCATCGGGTGCAGATAGTCGGGCTTCTCCTTGCCGTGCTTGCAGGCGATGTAGCGCGGAATGTTGTCCATGGGCCCGGGGCGGTAGAGCGCGACGAGGGCGATAATGTCTTCGATGCAGTCCGGCTTGAGGCTGCGGAGTGCATCCCGCATGCCCGAACTCTCCAACTGAAACACGCCCATAGCGGCGCCGCCGCCCAGCATCCGGTAAGTGTTCTGATCATCGAGCGGGAGCGAATCGATGTCGATCTCGAGTCCCGCCTCGCTCAGCATCGCGCCCGCATGGTCGAGCACTGTGAGCGTCTTGAGGCCGAGCAGGTCGAACTTCACCAGCCCTGACATTTCGGCGTACTTCATCGAGAACTGCGTCGCCGGCATCTCCGAGCGCGGGTCGCGATAGAGGGGGACCAGCTCGCTGAGCGGCCGGTCGCCGATCACAATGCCGGCGGCATGGGTCGAGGCGTGGCGGTACAACCCTTCGAGCTGGAGCGATATCTCGATCAGGCGGGCGACCGTCGCGTCGTCGTCGCACTCGGCCTTGAGCCGGGGCTCGGTGTCCAGCGCCTGCTGCAGCGTCACCGGGTTGGCCGGGTTGTAGGGGACCAGCTTGCAGAGTCGATCCACGCGGCCGTAACCGAGGCCGAGCACGCGGCCGACATCGCGGAGCACGGCGCGGGCCTGGAGCTTGCCGAAGGTGATGATTTGCGCGACGCGGTCCTTGCCGTAGCGCCGGCACACGTAGTCGATCACCTCGTCGCGGCGCTCGGGGCAGAAGTCTATGTCGAAATCGGGCATCGACACCCGCTCGGGGTTGAGGAAGCGCTCGAACAGGAGGCCGAAGCGGAGCGGGTCGAGATCGGTGATGGTGAGTGCCCAGGCCACGACAGAGCCCGCGCCCGAGCCCCGGCCGGGGCCGACCGGGATCCCCTCCCCTCGCGCCCAGCGCACGATATCGGCGACGATGAGGAAGTAGCCCGCGAACTGCATCTCGATGATGACGCCGAGCTCGTAGGCGAGCCGCTCGCGGTAGGGCGCCGCGGCCGTCTCGCGAGCCGCATCGTCCATGTCGGACCGGTAGAGCTGGGCGGCGAGCCGGCGCTCCAGTCCCTCCTCGGCCTGGGTGTGCAGCGCATTCGCCTCGCCCGCGTCGCCGGCGGTGGGAAAGACCGGCAGGATTGGCTTGCGCGTCGGGGCCATGACGGCGCAGCGCCGGGCAACGACCACGGTGTTGTCGACGGCCTCCGGCAGGTCGGCAAAGAGCGAGCGCATCTCATCGGGCGGGCGAAAGCGGTGCTGCGGGGTGAGCCGGCGCCGGTTCTCGTCCTCGACATGACTGTTCTGGGCGATGCAGAGCAGCGCGTCGTGGGCCTCGTAGGTCTCGGCGCGCAGGAAGTAGGCGTCGTTGGTCGCGACCAGCGGCAGATCGAGCTCATCGGCGAGCGTGATCAACTGCGCCTCGATTTGCCCCTCTTCCGGAGTCCCGTGCCGCATGAGCTCGACATAGAGCCGCCCCGGAAACATCTCGCCAAGCTGCGCCAACAGCTCGCGCGCGGCCTTGACCTGGCCGTCGAGCAGGAGACGTCCGACCGGGCCGGCTGTACCGCCCGTGAGTGCCAGCAGACCCTCCGCCCGCGCCGCCAGCTCGTCGAGGGTGACCAGGGGCTGCCCGCCGGCACCGTCCTGAAGGTAGGCATCGCTGGTCAGCGCCATCAGGTTGCGATAGCCGGTTTCGTCCTGGGCGAGCAGCAGGAGCCACGACGCCGCGCGGCTCTGTTGGCCAGGCTGCTCCGAACGCGTGCCGATCGCGAGGTCGCAGCCGATGATCGGCTGCACGCCGGCCTCGCTGCAGGCCTCCGAGAACGCGAGGGCGCCGAACATGTTGCCGCGGTCGGCGATGGCGCAGGCTGGCATCTGCCAGTCGCGACAGGTCTCGACCAGTTCCTCGAGCCTGATCGCCCCCTCCAGCAGCGAATAGGCGGTACGGACCCTGAGGTGGACGAAATCGGCGTGTGTCATAGCAGAGCCCTAACGAATCGCTGAAGGGTGCGAACACCCGATAGATGCCACAGGGCGGCGCAGCCGTCACGGGCTGCGGGCACGCCCGGAATGCAAGACGGCGCGCGAAGGATCGGCGATGGCTCGACGGCGCGCGCTTTGCTAGACTCTCCGGGTCTGCCGAAATGACCGGGAGCCGGGCGTCATGGACGATACCGGAGAAGCACGCGTTTTCGATCAGGAAACCGACCTGCGCGAGACCATGGGCGAGACCATGGAAATCTCGGTGAAGAAGTGCATTCCCTCGCTGGACAAGCACTGCAAGGATTTCATCAGCCGCTCGCCCTTCCTCTGCATCGGCACCAGCGGCTCAAGCGGCCAGGCCGACGTCTCGCCGCGGGGCGACCCGCCGGGCTTCGTCCAGGTTCTGGACGACAACACGCTCTTCATCCCGGACCGGCCCGGCAACAACCGGCTCGACACGATGACCAACATCATCGAGAACCCGAACGTCGGCCTGCTGTTTCTTGTCCCCGGCTTCGACGACACGCTGCGGGTGAACGGCAAGGCGACGATCGTCCGCGATGAGGCGCTGGCGCAGGCCGCGGTGGTCAAGGGCAAGGAGCCGAAGGTCGGCATCAAGGTGGAGGTCCATGAGGCCTTCCTGCATTGCGCCAAGGCGTTCAAGCGCTCGCGGCTCTGGGACGAGGAAAGCAGGCAGAACCGCCGCGAAATGCCGTCGCTCGGCAGGATCATCCTGGAGCAGACGGCGCCTCCGAAAGAGCCGCCATCGGAGGAGACGGTCAAGGAAACGGACGAGTTCGTCGAGGAAAACTACCGCACCGAACTCTACTAGAGGCCGGACGGGCAACCCGTCCCGTCCGACCGGCGCCGGAGCTGATATACCGGCACCGCTCGGTGCATGCCAGCAGCAGGAGCTTCGCCATGGAACGGATCGATGTCAGCCCCGATTACATGGAAAGCGAGCGCGTCGCCCGCTTCAAGGACTTGAAGTCGAGCGCCCATGCGTTCGTCGATGCGCTCATCCCGGGCTACGAGCGCGACATCTACAACATCATCGGCCGCGGCGTGGTCGAGGACAAAGAGCTCAAGCCCCCGATCACCGACAATCGCGACTTCAATGTCGGCCTGATCAAGGCCGAGCCCGGCAAGGGCGCCTCGTTGCACATTCACGAGACTAACGAGGTGTTCATTCCGCTCACCGGAAAGTGGGGCATTTACTGGCAGAACAGCGACGGCCAGCGCCACGAAGTGGTGCTTGAGCCCTACGACACCGTGTCGGTTCCGATCGGCGCGAGCCGGGGCTTCCGCAACGCGGGCGACGAGACGGCGCTCATGCTGGCGGTGGTCGGCGGCACCGACCCGGGCAAGGTGCACTGGCCCGAGGAGACCATCGAGGAGGGGCTGCGCCACGGAATCGGCCTCGACGAGAAGGGCGACCTCGTGCTGCTCGAGGGCAGCCAAGCAGCAGAGTGATGGCCGCCCCGGCCGCGGCCGGGGCGTGGCATAACTGAAGTGGCAGGGCACTGTTCCATCACCGCGGCTTGACAGTCCGTAACCGCGCGGTAATGTCGCCGCGTCCGCGACACCAAGAAGCCGAGCGTATCCAATGGCGAAGGCCAACAGCATCCTGATCAAACTCGTCAGCTCGGCGGGTACGGGGTTTTATTACACGACGCGCAAGAACCCGCGCACTCAGACCGAGAAGCTTTCGCTGCGCAAGTTCGACCCCGTCGCCCGCAAGCACGTGGTCTTCAAGGAATCGAAGATCAAATAGAACCCGCAGGGTCCAGCATGTCTTCCGGGCTGCACCGCCGGCCCGCCGGCGGGGCGATGGCAGTCGCGGCAGGTTTGCTCCTGTCGCTCGCCCTCCTGTGCGCGCCTGCTGCTGCGCGGGCGGACATGCAGGCCGGCTGGGAGGCGTATACGGCCGGCGATTACGAACGGGCGGTCGAAGTATGGCAGCCCCTGGCCCAGGCTGGCGACTATCAAGCAGCTTACGCGCTCGGCATGGCGTTTCAGATCATGGACCAGCCCGCGCAGTCGGTGCCCTGGTACGAACAGGCGGCCAGCGCGGGGCTGACCGAAGCGCAGATCCTGCTCGGCACGATCTATGCGCGCGGCGGTGACGTGCCCCGCGATCTCGTGCGCGCCTACGCCTGGCTTCACCGGGCGGCCGAGAAGAAGAGTCCGAACGCGCAGCTTATTCTCGATTCCGTCGCAGGCCTGATGACCGACGAAGAGATCGAAGCCGCGAAGGCGCTGAGCGCGACGCTGTAGAGCGCCTTACCCCTGGGCGTTAGATCGCCGACCAGGCCGCGCTAGTGCCCTGATCGAGAAGTTTGACTGCATCGACGAGGTGCCTCCCGCCACGTCATGGCCGCACTCGTTGCGGCCATCCACGTGTTTGCTCGGGGATCTGCGGATCTGACTTGGCTGGACGCCCGGAACAAGGCCGGGCGTGACGAGGGGATTTGCTGGGTCGGGGAGGCTGCACAGCCAACGCGAAATCATTCGAATGTGAGACACGGAACCCTGGCCTGTTCCCATCAAGAGTTGCCTGACCGTCGGGGCGCGCCGAGTCGGGCCGAACGGGCTGAAATTGCGCCCTTTGGCGCTCTTGCATAGAGTCGAGTCCGGTAGGTTGCGCGAAGGTACGCATTGGCTCGTCCCAATCTGACGACCCGCTTCCTGGGCCTGGACCCGAATTCGCCGGCCGGGCGTCTCCTTGGCGCCGCAGAGCGCGCGATTGTCGACAACCCCACCGTCTTCACCGCCGGCATTCTGCTCTTGCTGTGGCTGATCCTGTCGCAGCTCTCGCCCTACTTCTTCACCGTCAGCAACCTGTTCGAGATCACGGTCCAGGCCGCCGTGATCGCACTGATCGCGGTCGGGCAGACCTTCGTTATCCTCTCCAAGGGCATCGATCTCTCGGTCGGCGCGATTCTCGCCGCCTCCGCGGTCACGTCCACCATGGTGATGGATGCCGGCTACGGCCTTGCGGCCGGCGTCATCGCCGGGATCGTCGTCGGCGCCTTCTTCGGCGCGGCCAACGGCGTCGCGGTCGGCTACATGCGGATTCCGCCTTTCGTCGCGACTCTCGGCATGATGGGAATCGCCCGCGGCTACGCGCTGATCATCACCGAAGGCATTCCCATCTTCAGAGTGGCGGACGGCTTCGAAATTCTCGGTCAGGGTCGGATCGGGGGCGTGGTGCCGGTGCCGACGGTCGCGACGCTCGGCCTTTATGCGGTGGGCGTGTTCGTGCTGCTCCGCACCCGGCTCGGCCGCTACACCGTCTCGATCGGGAGCAACGAGCAGGCGACCAAGGTCTCGGGCGTCAACGTCCCGCTTTACCTGATCCTGATCTACGGCCTGAGCGGCGTCACCGCCGGCATTGCGGGGCTCACCGAAGCCTCGCGCATCGGCAGCGGCCAGCCGGCGGGCGGGGGAGGCTACGAGCTCGACTCGATCGCCGCTGTGGTGATCGGCGGAACCAGCCTCTTCGGCGGCCAGGGCAGCCTGATCGCGTCGTGGATCGGGGCGCTCATTATCGCCACGCTGCGCAATGGGCTGAACGTGCTGGGCGTCTACGCCTTCTGGCAGCTAGTGGCCATCGGTGCTATCTTGATCGCCGCCGTCTACATCGACAATTGGCGGCGTCTGAGGCGCGGTGGAGAACAATAACGAGGCCACGCGCCGGGCAACGGCGCGTGTGCCGTCACAGGGAGGAGTAACCATGAAATTGCGTGTACCCATCATCAGGTCTCTACGCGCGGTGGCCGCGGCCGCCGTGATTGCCGCAGTGTCGGCAGCAGGCTTTGGCTCCGACGCATTCGCGGCGGACAAGACGTTGGCATGGATTCCGAAATCGACCGATTCGTCGTTCTGGCTCGCCATCAAGCGGGGCGCCGAAAAGGCCGGAGCGGAGCTCGGCTACGAGGTCCTCTATGTCGGCACCCAGGACCAGACGCAGATCGCGGGCCAGATCAACCTGGTCAACGACATGGTGACGCGCAGGATCGACGGCATCTTGATTGCCGCGACCGACGCCAAGGCGCTGTCGGCGCCGGTGACCAAGGCCATCGAGGCCGGCGTGCCGGTGATCACGGTCGATTCCGGCATCGATCCCGACACCTCGCTCGCCTACATCGCCACCGACAACATCGGCGCCGCCAGGGCTGCAGCGGAGCACCTGGCGGGGCTGATCGGCGGCAAGGGCAAGGTCGGCGATATCGGCATCACCGCCGGCTCCCAGACCGGGTACGAGCGCGAGAACGGCTTCCTCGAAGAGATGAAGAACCACCCCGACATCGAGGTGCTGCCGGTGCAGTACTCGGAATGCAAGCCGGCCAAGGCGCTGAACATCGCCACCGACATACACACCGGCAATCCCGACCTCGTCGGCTTCTACGGCGCCTGTGACGGCGCCGGCACCGGCGCGGGTCAGCTCGCCAAGCAGAGAGATCTCGACCTCCGCATCGTCGCCTTCGACAGCTCGGCCGAGGAGTTCGAGCTGTTCAAGGAGGGCTATATCGACGCGCTCATCCTTCAGGACCCGTTCAAGATGGGCTATGACGGCGTCTATGCCATGGACAAGATCCTGAAGGGCGGGACGGTCGAGCCCCGCGTCGTGGCGATTCCGGCGCAGGTGGTAACGCGGGAGAACATGAACGAGCCGGCGATCCAGAAGCTGCTGAGCGACATGGAGCTTCTGTAACCCTGACCAGGGTCGGGCGGGGCGCGCGGCCGCCCGTCCGGTGCCGTGAACGAACGGGCCTCCGTCGCAGCTTGTCGCGGCGGGGGCCCAAATCACCGTAGCAAGAGGAGAACCGACGATGACACCGAAGTTGCACAGAATAGCTCTATCGACGCTCGCAGCGATCGGTCTGGCCGCGGTCATTACCGGCGCTGAGGCGCAGGAGATCGACACGATCGCGGTGCTGGTGCCCGAGCAGGGCACCGACTACGGCTGGAACCAGCAGGGCGTCGACGCGGCCAAGGCGGTCGGTGCCGCCATGGGCCTCGAGGTCATCTCGGCGGAAGGCCTCGGCTACGGCGACGTGCGCCCGACGCTGCGCGAGCTTGCGGCCGAGGGCGCCGACCTGATGATCGCGCACGCCAGCGGCTACAACACCGCAGCACCCGAGATCGCCGCCGAGACCAACGTCGCGGTCGCGATCGTCGACAATCCCGGTGCCGCAGCCGCAGGCCTCGTCGCCGACTACACCGTGAGCGGCCATCAGGGCGCCTACCTCGCCGGCATGCTGGCAGCGCAGCTCTCGCGTTCGGGCACTCTCGGCATCGTCGTCTCGGGCGAGCCGCCCTCCTGGAATTCGCAGTCCGCCGGCTTCGCCATGGGCGCACGCGCGGCCAACGCGGACGTCCAGCTCGTTTACGCGGTGATCGGCCCTGCGGCCTATGCCGATGCGGCGGGCGGCAAGCGGGTCACGGAATCGGTGATCGCGGCCGGCGCCGACATCGTCTTCGGCCAGGGCGATGGGTCCACCTTCGGCATGCTCCAGGCGGTGGAGACGGTGCCTGCGGCCGACGGCGGCAAGGTGCTGTTCATCGACGTCATCGGCGACAAGACCGAGATCGACAAGGGCCACCTGCTCTCGTCGGTTGTCTGGAACCTGGTGCCGGTCTACAGCGCGATGGTCCAGGACATGAAGAGCGGCGCCTTCGGCACCGTGAATTACGCCATCCAGTTGGCCGACGATTCGGTCCAGCTGCTTCGGACGGCGCACATCTCCGACGACATGTGGGCGGGGCTGATGGACGCCCGGGCCAAGATCGTCGCAGGCGAGATCGAGGTGCCCGCGATCTGGGAGGCCACGGACGTGCGCGCGATGATGTCGTCGGTGGACGCGGCTGAGTAGCCCACGCAGAGAACGCGGGCGACGCCCGGCGGCGGAGACGCATCGCTCGCCGGGCACGCCTGCCCGTTTTGCCTGCGGCCGGACAGCGCCGCGTAGACCATGAACCTGGTGTGACATGCGGGCTGAACGCGCCGACAGCGCGGCCGAGCCGATCGTCGCGCTGAGGGACATCACCAAGCGTTTCCCGGGAGTCGTCGCCAACGACGCGGTCTCGCTCGCCGTCTGGCCGGCGGAGGTCCACGCGCTGCTGGGCGAGAACGGCGCCGGCAAGTCGACCCTGATCTCGATCCTCTCGGGCATGCAGCGGCCCGACAGCGGCGCAATCGAGGTGCGTGGACGCGAAATTCGCATTGCCAGCCCGCGCACCGCCCTCGACCTCGGCATCGGCACCGTTTACCAGCACCCGACCCTGGTGCCGACGCTGACCGTGCTCGAGAACCTGATGCTGGGGTCCTCCTGGCGCGCACCCATGAAC
>JAPOPO010000253.1 GCA_026712885.1 Rhodospirillales bacterium
CAGGGGCTATGGCCAGGACCCCTATGCGATCCTGCGCCGCACCTTCGAAGAGACCAACGGCTACGACGAGATGGTCGTTCTCCGCGACATAGACTTCCGCTCGCACTGCGAGCACCATGTGGCGCCGATCGTAGGCCGCGCCCACATTGGCTATTTGCCGGACCACCGGGTGATCGGGATCAGCAAGCTCGCGCGCGTGGTCGACGTGTCCGCCCGGCGTCTGCAGATTCAGGAGAAGCTCACCGCCGAGATCGCCGACGCCATCGAGGCAGTCTTGCAGCCGCGCGGCGTCGGGGTCGTGGTCGAGGAGGCGCACCACTGCATGACGACCCGGGGCGTGTCCAAGGAGGGAGTCCTCATGGTGACGAGCCGGATGCTCGGCTCATTTCGCACGGATCCGAAGACCCGCCGCGAGTTTCTCAGCATGATCGGGAGCCCGGCGGCCTCGGTACCGCGCTAGAACGCCCCGCCCGGCTTCATCGCCGGGTAACCGCCAAGGCTCACGAGCCGCCCGATGGGCTCCGTCAGGGACTTCCGGCCGGTTCTCTTCGTGGTCGGCGTTCTGCTGATCACGCTTTCGCTCGCGATGGTCCTGCCCGCCATCGCCGATGCGGTGACGGGCAATCCCCATTGGCGGGTCTTTCTCGCGGCGAGCGTCTTCACGCTCTTCATCGGCACTTGCCTGGTGCTCTCCAACAGGATGCGGGAGCCGCGTCTGACGGTGCGCCAAGCCTTCATCCTCACCACCTTGAGCTGGGTCGTGGTCGCCGCCTTCGCGGCCCTTCCCTTCGCCTTTTCCGATCTCAACCTGAGCTATACCGACGGCTATTTCGAGGCGATGTCGGGGCTCACCACGACAGGGTCCACGGTCATCGTCGGGCTCGACAATGCGCCGCCCGGCATTCTTCTGTGGCGCGCGCTGCTGCAGTGGCTCGGCGGCATCGGCATCATCGTCACGGCTATCGCGATTCTGCCGATGCTCAGGGTCGGCGGCATGCAGCTCTTCCACACCGAATCCTCGGACAGTTCCGAGAAGGTGCTGCCCCGCGCCGCCCAGCTCGCCGGCGCCATCGGCATGGTCTACCTCGGGCTCACGATCAGCAACGGAATTGCCTACTGGGCTGCCGGCATGACGCCCTTCGAAGCGGTGTGCCACTCGATGACGACCATCGCCACCGGCGGCTTCTCGACCTCGGACAATTCGCTGGGCCACTTCAACAACGACGCCATCGAGGGCATCGCCACCATCTACATGGTGCTGGGCTCGCTCCCCTTCGTGCTCTACTTGCAGGCCGTGCGCGGCGGCTGGGGAGCGCTCGTGCGCGACACGCAGGTGCGCTGGTTCTTCGGGCTGATTCTGTTCGCCCTGCTCTCGCTCGCGGGCTGGCTGATGGCGGCCAACGACGCCGCGCCCACCGATGCGTTTCGCGAGGCGGCCTTCAACGGCATCTCGATATTGACCGGCACCGGCTACTCCACCGCTGACTTCTCCGACTGGGGCACCTTCGCGCTTCCCGTCTTCACGCTTCTCATGTTCATCGGCGGTTGCACCGGCTCGACCACGGGCGGTGTGAAAGTGTTCCGGATGCAGGTTCTCGCTTCCACCTCTCTGTCGCAGATTCGCCAGCTCATCCAGCCCCACGGCGTCTTCATCAGCAAGTTCAACAGGCGGCCGATTCCGGAGAGCGTGGCACCGGCGGTGATGGGGTTCTTCTTCCTGTTCGTGGTGATCTTCGGCCTGATCGCCATGGGGCTGGCGCTGATGGGCCTCGACTATGTGACCAGCATCAGCGGCGCGGCCACGGCCATCGCCAACGTCGGCCCCGGCCTGGGCGAGACCATCGGCCCGTCCGGCTCCTTCCAGCCCCTGCCGGATCCGGCGAAATGGCTGCTGTCAGCGGCCATGCTGCTCGGCCGGCTCGAGCTCTTTACGGTGCTGGTGCTGTTCGTCCCCCGCTTCTGGCGGGACTGAGAGGGATAGAGCCTACCCCTTCTCCGCCAGCATGCCGCCATCCACCGGCAGCACGTGGCCGGTGACGAAGCTCGCCTTGTCCGAGAGCAACCACACGACAGCGTCCGCGACCTCTTCCGGCCGGCCGATCCGGCCCATCGGCACGCGGCCAGAAGCATTCGTGGGGTCGTTGTTCCAGCCGCGCAACAGAAGCGGAGTCAGGATCGGCCCCGGCGCCACCGCATTCACCCGGATGCCTTCCTTGGCATAATCGAGCGCGGCCGCCCTGGTCATGCCGGAGACCGCGTGCTTCGCGGTCATGTAGGGCGACCAGAGCGGGTAGGCCGCGAGCCCCCACATGGAGCCGGCATTGACGATGGACCCTCCGCCCGACTCCAGCATCGCCGGGATTTCCGCCTGCATGCAGAGGTAGACGCCCTCGATCATGACCGCGAAGACGTGCTGAACGTCGGCCATGTCCTGCTCCGCCAGCAGCGCCTGCGGGCCTTCGATGCCGGCGTTGTTGTAGGCGAGGTCGAGCCGGCCGAAGTCGCTCAGCGCCCGGTCAATGAGGGCCTCGACCTGGTCTGCCGCGGCCACATCGACGGACATGAAGGCCGCCTTGCCGCCTGCATCGCGGACCTGCGCAGACACCGCCTCGCCGCCGGCCTCGTCGATGTCGGCGACCAGCACCGCCGCACCTTCGGCGGCGAGCGCCCGCACGGTCGCCTGCCCGATGCCCGAGCCGCCGCCGGTTACGATCGCCACGCGTCCATCAAACAGCATCGCCGTCTCCTCCCCGCCAGAGACCTTGGTCAGTCCCCCGGATCGATGACCCGGTCGGGCGGGTTGTGCCCGTCGGCGAACGTCTGGATGTTGATCAGGACTTTCTCACCCATGTCGAGGCGCCCCTCGATCGTGGCCGAGCCAATATGCGGTAGCGCTACTACGTTGTCGAGGGCGAGCAGCTTGGGCGTGACCAGCGGCTCGTTCTCGTAGACGTCGAGCCCGGCGCCCGCGATTCTGCCGGCGTCCAGCAGGCGCACCAGGGCCGCCTCGTCGATGGCATGGCCGCGCGATGTGTTGATGACATAGGCTTGCGGGCGGAGCAGGCCGAGCCGCCGTGCCGAGAGCAGGTGGTAGGTCGCCGGCGTGCTCGGGCAGTGAATCGAGACGAAATCCATGTGCGCCAGCATCTGGTCCAGGCTTTGCCACCACGTCGCGTCGAGCTCGGCCTCGGTCTCCTCGTCGAGGCGGTTGCGGTTGTGGTAGTGGATCGAGAGGCCAAAGCCACCCGCCCGCCTGGCGACCGCCTGGCCGATCCGCCCCATGCCGATGATGCCGAGGCGCTTGCCCCAAATTCGGTGGCCCAGCATGGTAGTGGGTGCCCAGCCCTGCCAGTCGCCGCCGCGCAGCAGGCGCTCGCCCTCGGAGAGCCGGCGCGGCACCGCGAGGATCAGCGCCATGGTCATGTCCGCCGTGTCCTCGGTCAGCACGCCCGGCGTGTTTGTCACCAGGATTCCGCGCTCCTTGGCCGCAGCGAGGTCGATATGATCGACGCCGGTGCCGAAGCTCGCGATCAGCTTGAGGTCCGGGCCGGCCTGGCCGATGAGATCGGCCTCGATGGTGTCCGTTACCGTCGGTACCAGCACGTCGGCCTCGGCCACGGCCTGCGTCATGGCCTCGCGGCCGAGCGGCCGATCGTCCTCATTGAGTCGGGTGTCGAAAAGCTCCATCATGCGCGCCTCGATCTCCCGGGGGAGACGCCGCGTCACGATCACCTTGAGCTTTCTGCCAGGACTCATCGACCCTCCGCGCGCGGCTCGGCGGGCGCGATCCGACCGCAATCGGCAGCCTGTTTAGCAAACGCCCCATGACGACTCAAACCGCAGTGCGGGCGTCGGTGCCCGCCATGACCACGCGTCGAGACCATCAACACGGCCAATGCCCGCCGCGCGGTGCCCCGCGCGCGACCGCACGCCTCTTCGCGGCCGGCCGCGCGCTCGCCCTCGCCGCAGTGCTCGCGGCTCTCTTCACCGCCGTCGCCGCGGCTCTGGGGCCGCAAGTCAGCGCCCAGGAGGGCCCGCGCTTCGTCTCGCTCAAGGCGGAGCGTGCCAACCTTCGAGTCGGCCCCGGACGGCGCTACCCCATCGACTGGGTCTACACGCGACCGGGCCTGCCGCTGCTGGTGATCGCGCACTTCGATCAGTGGCGTTGGGTGCTCGACCACGAGGGGACGAAGGGCTGGATGCACAAGTCGCTGCTGTCGACGCGCCGCACTGCCCTGATCTCGGGCGGGGTGCAGACCATCCGGGAGCGCCCGTTGACTGGCTCGCCGGCAGTGCTCCGGGCCGAAGCCGGGGTGGTCGCGAACCTGCTCGGCTGCGAGGACGGCTGGTGCCGCATCGGGCTCGCCGGCGAAGAGGGCTGGGTGCCGGAGAGCGCCCTCTGGGGCGTCAAACCGCCCGCACCCTGAACCCAATTCCTCGCGGGCCATCGCTGCGACGTCCCGTGGGACAAGAAGAGCAATTTTTTGGCGGGATTTGCCGGGAACCGCTTATGCACCTAGCTCCGGTTGCGAGGCTTGGCCACTACATATTGAGTTTGAGGTTGGGGTGATCGAACGGCTATAATGTTCACTGTTCGTTCGCACACCTGGAGTTCTCAGATGAGACCAGTCCCCGATAGCCTC
>JAPOPO010000293.1 GCA_026712885.1 Rhodospirillales bacterium
GCGCCCTCAACGCTGCGCGTCTACCAGTTCCGCCACAGCCGCAAGACACCCAAGCTCGAAGAGCGGGCGGGCGGAGAAAACAAGGTAAGGCGGCGTCTTGTCAAGCCCGCCTCGGCGGGGAGTTATGCGCGGCCGCGGCGCCCGGCGCCGGCCTCGGGCTTGAAGGGGCGGGCGAGCAGACCGCCGACCGCGTCCTCGATCGAAGCGCCCCGGTGAAGCACAGCGTGCACGGCACCCGCAATGGGCATCTCCACCCCGAGGCCGCCGGCCATGGTCATGACAGCCGGCGCGCTGCTCACGCCCTCGGTCACGGCCTCGCGTTGGCCCAGCACCGAGCCGGGCTCCGCCCCGGCGCCGAGCGCGCGGCCGAAACTGAAGTTGCGCGACTCGTCGCTGGCGCAGGTCAGCACGAGGTCGCCGAGGCCCGAGAGGCCGGCGAGGGTCTCCGCACGCGCGCCCTTGGCGGCGGCTAGCCGCGTGAGCTCGGCGAAGCCGCGCGCGATGACGGCGGCGCGGGCGTTGTCGCCCAGGCCGCGGCCGATGGTGATGCCGGCAGCGATCGCGATGACGTTCTTCACCGCGCCGCCGATCTGCACGCCGATCAGATCGTCCGTGAGATAAGGGCGGAAGGCCGGTCCGCCGAGGGCCTCGACCGCCGCCTGGCCCAGGCGCGCGTCCTCGCAGGCGAGAGAGACGGCGGCAGGGAGGCCCTGGGCCACCTCGCGCGCGAAGGTGGGGCCGGAGAGCGCGGCAAGCGGCAGCCCAGGGGCCACGCGGCCCACGGCGTCGCTCATCAGCGCGCCGGTCTGGCGCTCGATCCCCTTGGCGCAGACCACGCAGGGCGGCATGCGGTCGGCAGCCTGGGTCAGCTCCTCCACGATGGCGGCGAGATTCTGGGCCGGCGTCACCAGGAGCAGGAGATCGGCCTCCGCTGCTTCGCTCAGGTCGTCCGTCGCCCGAATCGCCGGGTCGAGGGGGACGCCCGGCAGGAAGCGCCGGTTCTCGTGGTGGTCGTTGATGGCGGCGGGGACATCGGGCTCGCGCGCCCAGAGCGTCACCGTGCGGCCTGCGCGCGCCGCCACAGCCGCGAGCGCCGTGCCCCACGCACCGCCACCGATTACGCCGATGCGCTTCATCGTCTCGCACTTGCCAGCGAGAGTCCGGGGCCCATGGGCTCACAATGTGGGAGCGCGCCGCATCGGAAACAAGCCGTCAACACGACCGAACCTGCGCTCACGCAGCTACGGCAGCCGGTAGAAGGAAATCGCGTTGTCGCGGAAGAGCTTTCTCATCTCGCTCTCGGAGCTGCCGCTCATCGTCCATTCGACGATGTCGACCCACTCTCCGTAAGCATGCGTCAGCGTGGAAACCGACCAGTCGCTGCCGAACATGACACGATCGATGCCGAAGGCGCCGATGGCGTGATCGAGGTAGGGCCGCAACTGCTCCCGCGTCCAGTTGTCGTGGTCCGCCTCGGTTATGACGCCCGAAATCTTGCAGCAGACATTGGGCAAGGCTGCCATGGCGCGAAGATCCTTCCGCCAGGGGTCGAACTCTCCCGCCTCAATCGGCGGCTTGCCGATATGGTCGAGCACGAAGCGGACCTCGGGGCAGCGCCGAACCAGCTCGACCGCATTGGCCAGCTGATGGTGCTTCACGCAGATGTCGAAGCTGAGGTCGTACTTGGCGAGGAGCTTGACGCCTTCGATGAAGCCCGGCTGCAGGCAAAAGTCGATGTCCGGCTCGAACTCGATCAGCCGGCGAACCGCCTTCACGTGTTCCATGCCCGCAAGCCGGGCCAGGTCGCCCTCGATCCCCGCGCCCTCTTCCAGCGACACCGAGGCGACGATGCCCCGCAGTTGAGGCATCGACTCGACCAGGCTCGAGACCCACTCCGCCTCGGCCATTTGTTGCGGCTTGTCGACCCAGACCTCCACGAACACGATTCGTTCGACGGGTAGGGTGCCGATGGCGGCGAGGTAATCCGCCGGCAAGTGGGGGCTGTTGAGCTTGGGGACGTCCTTCATCCACGTATAGGGGAAGCGCCCCGGGTCGTAGAGATGGACGTGGGAATCGACGATCGGAAAACTCACCATCTTGCGCTCCCTGTCGGTATCCGCCTGCCGGGAGTTGGTCAGACGCGTTCTCGCCATTCGTCGCGGGCGGTCTCTTTCATACCCGCGGGCATTCTGCCGATACTATGTCGAAACGATGCTTGGCGCGTCATGGCCGATGGTTGCGTGAAGACCCATCGGACGATGCCGGGGCAGGGGAGGGGCGCATGATGCATGCGGTGGCTGGGATTGGACGTCTGCTTGTAGCCGCTGCGCTCGCTGCGGTTGTGGCGATCTCCACGGGGTGGGCCGACACGCCCTTCGAGATGGTGGAGATACCGGGCGGCAGCTTCGAGATGGGCGATCCCGACGGCCGGCCGGACGAAGAGCCCAGGCCGGCAACGGTCGCGCCCTTTCGTCTCATGCAGCTCGAGGTGACGAACGCCCAGTTCGCCGCCTTCGTCGCCGAGACCGGACACGTGACCGATCCCGAGCGCCGCGGCTTCGGCTACGTATGGCCGGGGCGCTGGATCAAGGTGCCGGGCGCCGACTGGCGCCATCGCAGCGGACCGGCCTCGAATCCCATCGGCCTCGACGACCATCCGGTGGTGCAGGTGAGCTGGCAGGACGCCCGCGCCTTCTGCCGCCACCACGGGCTTCGGCTGCCGAGCGAGGAGGAGTGGGAATTCGCCGCGCGCGGCACCGACGGGCGCATCTTCCCCTGGGGCGATGCGGCGCCGGACGAAGGCGGCGCAAGGCGCGCGAACTACGGCACCAACAAGTGCTGCGCGGCGGACATGACCGACGGCTACCACGAGACCGCGCCCGTCGGCTCCTATCCCGCTGGCGCCTCGCCCTTCGGGCTTCACGACATGGCCGGCAATGTCTGGGAGTGGACGTCCAGCCCCGACGGCGACACCGGCAAATACGTCATTCGGGGCGGCGGCTGGGGCAACAATCCCTTCTGTCTGCGGGTGAGCTACCGCCATAAGAACCCGCCCGACATCGGCCTCGACATGGTGGGTTTCCGCTGCGCCGGGGATCTCTGAGCACTGAGGGCGGTCGCGAGCCTCAGGCCTTTCGTCCGAGCCGCCCCGGCACGCCGGCGCCCTCGGCCAGCCCGGCGTCGGCGTCGAGGGGCCAGCGGGCGCGCGGCGATGCGTCGAGCGGGTCGGTGAGGCCACGGGTCAGCCGCTCGATCCCGGCCCAGGCGATCATCGCTGCATTGTCGGTGCAAAGCCGGGGCGGCGGGATGTTGAGGGCGAGGCCGCAGGCCGCCGCCAGCTCTTCGATGCGGCGCCTGATCTCGCTGTTTGCTGCCACGCCGCCGGCCACCACAAGCGCCGTCGGCTCCACGTTCGACTCGCGGAGCAGCGCGATCGCGTTCGCCGTACGGTCGACGAGCACGTCGGTGACCGCCGTCTGGAACGACGCCGCGAGGTCGGCGCGGTCGCCCTCCGATGGCGCGCCGATCGCCTGGACGGCGTGGAGCAAGGCTGTCTTGAGGCCTGAGAACGAGAAGTCGCAGCCGGGCCGGCCGAGCAGGGGGCGGGGCAGGGGGACGCGTGCCGGGTCGCCGTCCCCGGCTGCGCGCTCGATTGCAGGCCCGCCTGGATAGCCGAGCTCCAGCAGCATCGCCGCCTTGTCAAAGGCCTCGCCCACCGCGTCGTCGATGGTGGTGCCGAGGCGCCGGTAGCGGTCGACCTCCTCGACCAGGAGCAGCTGGCAGTGTCCGCCCGAAACCAGCAGCAGCAGGTAGGGTAATGCGAGGTCGGGAGCGATGAGGCGGGGGCTGAGCGCGTGCCCCTCCAGATGGTTGACGGCGAGCAGCGGCTTGTCGTGGACGGCGGCAATCGCCTTGCCTGTCATGAGTCCGACCATGACCGCTCCGATCAGGCCGGGGCCGGCGGTGGCGGCCACGCCGTCGAGGTCCGCGAAATCGGCGCCGGCTTCCTTCACCGCGCGGGCGATGAGACCGTCGAGATGCTCGACGTGGCTGCGCGCGGCGATCTCCGGCACCACGCCGCCATAGGGCGCGTGGTCGGCGCACTGGGAGAGCACGATGTCGGACAGCACCCGGCGCTCGCCGGTCACGACCGCGGCTGCGGTCTCGTCGCAGCTTGTCTCGATGCCGAGGACGATCATGGAGGCGAGCCTTAGCCGACGGGGGCCGGCGCCGCAACGATCCCGGTTCTGCGTGGCCCGAAAGCGCTCGCATCGGCCGGGTCCGCTGTGTAGAAGGGGCGCAACGCTCCGATTCGGTGCCGTGGACGTGCGCCTGCCAATAGTCGTCGGGACGCGGGGCAGCCCGCTCGCTATCGCCCAGACCCGCCACGTCTGCGACCTGCTGGTTGCGGCTCATCC
>JAPOPO010000292.1 GCA_026712885.1 Rhodospirillales bacterium
GATCCTGGTGGGCGCCATCGACGCGCTCGCGCCCGGTGCCCGGCTCGCCACTATCGGCGCCCACGGCGGCGAGCAGGTGGAGATCGACTTCATCGAGTTCTTCCGCAAGCACATCTCGGTGCACGGCTGCGGGCGCTCGACCAAGACCCACGTAGAACGGGTGCTCGGGCTGATGGCGGAGGGCCATCTCGCGCCGGTGATCCACCAGGTCTTCCCCCTGAGCGAGGCGCCAGCGGCCCACGCGCTGATGGAGAGCCGCAACTTCTTCGGCCGCATGATCATGCGGCCCTGAGGGGGAGCGGCCGCGGTGCCCGATCCGCTCGGCAACTTCGCCTTCACCTGGCCGTTCTACGCTGGCGGGGTCATCGCCTATCTGATCGGCGCGCTTCCCATGGGCCTGATCGTCGCGCGCTGCTTCAGGCTCGGCGACCTGCGCCGCATCGGCTCCGGCAACATCGGCGCCACCAACGTGCTGCGCACCGGCAACAAGGCGGCAGCCGCGCTCACCCTGCTGCTCGACGGCGGCAAGGGCGCCGTCGCCGTGGTCATCGCCCAGCGCTTCGGCCCCGACATGGCGGTGATCGCCGCCGGCTGCGTGGTCGTGGGTCACATCGCGCCGGTCTGGCTGCTCTTCAAGGGCGGCAAGGGCGTGGCCACGACCCTCGGCGTCCTGCTCGCGATCGCGTGGCCTGTCGGGCTCGTCGCCTGCGGGCTCTGGCTCGCCGTCGCCGGGCTCTTCCGCTATTCCTCCCTCGCCGCCTTGATCGCGATCTGCGCCGCGCCGGGGTTCGCGCTCCTCTTCGACATGCCGCAGATCGCTTGGCTCGCGGGCTTCCTCGCGGTCATCGTGACGCTCCGTCATGGTGCGAACATCGTGCGCCTCGCGCGGGGCCGCGAGCCCCGCATCGGCCGGAGCGAACCGGCCGTGCCCGAGGCCGAGCCGCCGGTGGGCCAATGAACGTCTCTCACTCCAACGAGCCGCGCACGCTCACCGACGCAGAACGGTTCGACTGGCTGCGCCTCGCCCGCAGCGAGAACGTCGGGCCGATCACCTTCTTCGCCCTGCTCGCCCGCTTCGGCACGCCCGCCGCCGTGCTCGACGCGCTGCCCGCGCTCGCGCGCCGCGGCGGCCGGCGGCGCCCCATCAAGGTCTGCGCGCGCGCAATAGCCGAGCGCGAGCTAGAGGCGCTGGCCGCGCTTGGCGGGCGCCTGATCGCGCTGGGCGAGCCTGTCTATCCGCAGGCGCTCGCCGCCATCGACGACCCGCCCCCGGTGCTTGCCCTGCGCGGGCGCATGGACCTCCTCGCGAACGAGTGCATCGCCGTGGTGGGCGCGCGCAACGCGTCCGCGAACGGGCTTCACGTCGCCGAACGGCTGGCGGCGGACTTGGGCGCCGCAGGCCTCACCGTGGTCTCCGGCATGGCCCGCGGCATCGACGCCCGCGCCCACGCCGGCGCGCTCCCCACCGGCACGGTGGCCGTCATGGGCGGCGGGGTCGATGTCCTCTATCCCAAGGAGAACGGGGCGCTCTTCGAGCGTCTGCTGGCGGAGGGCACGGTGGCCGCGGAGGCGCCGCTCGGCACGGTACCCATGGGGCGCCACTTCCCGCGCCGCAATCGCATCATATCGGGGCTCTCCCGCGGCGTCGTGATCGTGGAGGGGGCGGCGCGCTCGGGCTCGCTGATCACGGCGCGGCTCGCGCTGGAGCAGGGCCGCGAGGTGATGGCGGTCCCCGGCTCGCCCCTCGACCCGCGCGCCAGCGGCCCCAACCGCCTGATTCGCCAGGGAGCCACGCTGGTGGAGAACGCAGACCACGTGCTCGAAGCGCTGGCCGAAGGCGGCCGCCAGGTGCTCAGCGAACCCCGGCAATACTGGCCGGTCGACGCCGCTCTCGGCACGTCCGAGGACGACGACGCGCCCACCAATGCACGCGAGTCCGTCGTCGCTTTGCTCGGCCCGAGCCCGGTGCCGGTGGACATGTTGGTCCGGCAGAGCCGGTTGACTCCCGCGGTGGTGGCGACCATTTTGCTTGAGCTTGAGCTGGCGGGGCGCTTGGAGCGCCAGCCCGGCAACCGCGTTTCACTCTCCCAGCCGGCGGCGTAGCGCCGCCCAACGGCGCTATCAGAAAAAACGTTTCAGGATGAACGTCGTCGTCGTCGAATCGCCTACCAAGGCGTCCACCATCGGCAGGTACCTGGGGCCCGGCTACACGGTCGTGGCCTCCTACGGCCACGTGCGCGACCTCCTGCCCAAGGACGGCTCGGTGCGGCCGGACGATGCCTTCGCCATGGACTGGACCGTCGCCGACGGTGCCGAGAAGCACA
>JAPOPO010000165.1 GCA_026712885.1 Rhodospirillales bacterium
ATGGCGGGTTCGGCCTGCTTGATGGCGCGGCAGATCGCGAGATAGGTCTCGCCGGTGTAGTCGGGATGGATGCCGCCCTGGAGGCAGACCTCGGTCGCGCCGCGCGCCCAGGCTTCCTGCACGCGGCGCACGATCTCGTCGGTCGTCAGGTCGTAGGGCCGGCCGCGCAGGTTCTCGCTCAGCTTGCCCTTGGAGAAGGCGCAGAACTGGCAGCGGAAGTAGCAGACGTTGGTGTAGTTGATGTTGCGGTTCACCGCGTAGCTGACCTGCGGCCCGCTGACGCTGGCACGCAGCGCGTCGGCAGCGGCGCAGACCGCGTCGAACGCGCCGCCGCGCGCCGCGAAGAGCCGCACCAGCTCGTCCTCGCCGAGCCCCTCACCTGCCTCGGCCCGGACCAGCAGGCGCTCGATGTCGGGCGCGACGACGGCCGGGGTAGGCGCGCGATCCTCCGGCGGCGGTCCGCCCGCACCCGTGATCCAGGCGTCGGTACGGGGATAGCCCTCGGAATCGACCAGCTTGAGCACGCACGTCTGCAGCGCCGGATCGAGCCAACGCTCGCCTGCACGGGCGTAGGACGGATAAATCGTGAGGCGCTCGGCCAGGGTCTTGCCGGCGGCGGCGGTCTCGCGCGCGAGCGCGTCGAGATGCGGCCAGGGCGCCTCGGGATTAACGTAGTCCTGCGTAACCGGAGAGACGCCGCCCCAGTCGTTGATCCCGGCGGCGACCAGTTGCGCCAGAGCGCCGGGGCTCAGGTTGGGCGGAGCCTGGATGTTCGCCTCCGGTCCGAAGAGGATGCGGGCTGTTGCGATGGTCCAGAGCAGCGCGTCGAGGCTGGGTTCCGGTGCGTCCGCCATCCGTGTCCCCGGCTTGGCCCGGAAATTCTGGACGATGATCTCCTGAATGTGCCCGTGGGCGTCGTGGGCATCGCGCAGCGCGAGCAGGGCCTCGATCCGCTCCGCGCGCGTCTCGCCGATGCCGATGAGGATGCCTGAGGGAAGGGGCCCCCCCGCGCGGCGGGGGGGGCGGGCCGTCTCCCGCCGCGCCGCAGGGCGTTTGTCGGGCGAGCCGTAGTGCGGGCCGCCCTTGGCGGAGAGGCGCTCCGACGCGCTCTCCAGCATCATGCCTTGCGAGGCCGAGACCCGGCGCAGCGCCTGCAAATCCTCGCGGCTCAACACGCCGGGATTGAGATGCGGCAGAAGCGGGGTCTTCTCCAGCACCAGCTGCGCCATCGCCGCGAGGTAAGCGAGCGTGCTTTCGTAGCCGAGCGCGTCCAGGCCCTCGCGCGCCGCGCGGTAGCGCAATTCGGGCTTGTCGCCGAGGGTGAAGAGCGCCTCCTTGCAGCCGGCGGCGGCGCCGGCCTCCGCCACCCGCAGCACCTCGTCCGGCGTCATGAAGGCGGTCTCGCCCCGGCGGGGTGGCCGGGCGAAGGTGCAATAGTGGCAGACGTCGCGGCAGAGATGGGTGAGCGGGATGAAGACCTTGCGCGAGTAGGTCACGACGTCGGGATGCACCCGGTCGCGGAGCGCGGCCGCGCAGTCGAGCAGCGGCGCGAGGTCGTCCTCGGCGGCAAGCGCGATAGCCTCGGCCGCGTCCGGGCGGTGGCCGTTTCGCACCGCATCGAGCAGATCGCTGGTTGCGTCGCGCATCCGCCTCAGGCCGCGTCGGTTACCAGGAGGCGCTCGGCGATCCCGCTCTCGCGCAGATAGTCGAGGGTGCGGCCCGGCACCGGCCGCGCGGCGAAGGCGCGGAGGTCGTCGGGCGTGTCGATGTCCAGGCCAAGGCCCGGCAGCGGGAGGATGCGCGGCGCGATGCCTTGCGCCCGTGCCGCCGCGCAATGCGGCCCGAAGCTGTCGTGGCCGAAGTGGAAGGGCAGCACGTCGGGCGGCGAGCAGAGCACGCAGTTGGTGCCGCGCCGGTCGTGCGATGGCACAAGAGTGACGGCCGGCCGATCGGCGCCCGTGCAATCGTGCGCTGCCAGCACCGCGTCGATCTCCTCGACGCTCGCGCCCGGCACGTCGCCCGGCACCTGGAGCAGGCTGTCGGCCCCTTCGCGGCTGAGCGCTGCTGCGGCTCTCTCCACCGCCGCGCTCTGGCCCTCGTTCGAGGGCTCGGTGAGCAGCCGCGCACCGTGGCGTTCAGCGAGCGCCGCTGCCCGCTCGTCCCGCGTCACCACGACGATGTCCGACAATCCCGGCACGCGCGCGAGCGTCTCCAGCACGTCTTCCGCCATGGCGAGCGCGAGGCGCTGGCGCTCGGCCGCAGTGAGGAAACCCGCCAGCCGCTGCTTGGCGTCGCCCGTGTCCTTGACCGGAAGGACCGCCCCGATCGTCACATCGCCATCCCTTGGGCTATCCCCAGGGCCCTCCCCCGGCGCCGGCGAGCCGCGTGCCGGATCGCGACGCTAGGAAAA
>JAPOPO010000225.1 GCA_026712885.1 Rhodospirillales bacterium
TCCAGGTCGAGGATGCTGTGGAGCATGTCGCGCTCATGCTTGACCATGGCGCCTTCCTGCGCCTGCAACGCAATGGTGCCGCGCAGCTCCTCCTCGGCAGCGCTTGCCGTCCTGAGTCCTTGGGAAGCACCGGCCACGCTGAGCGTCGCCGAGACCACCAGACGCACCGTGCGGACGATAGGTGAGAGCAGCCACACGATCGGGCCCAGCACCGGCGCCACCCGCAGCGACACGAGGTCTGGATTGCGGATTGCGTAGGTCTTCGGCAGGACCTCCGCGAAGACCAGGATGATGAGGGTCATGCCGATCGTCGCATAGGCCACGCCGGCATCGCCCGCCACAGATATCAGAACGCTCGTGGCGAGTGCCGAGGCGAGAATGTTGACGGCGTTGTTGCCGAGCAGGATCGACCCGATCAATCGCTCCCGATCGTTGGTCAGGCGTTCGACTGCGCGCGCGCGCCTGTTGCCGGAGCGGGCGAGATGGTGCATGCGCGGGCGGGAGGCTGCGGTCAACGCAGTTTCGGAACCGGAGAAAAACCCCGATAGCGCAATCAGCAAGCCGATTGCGCCGATGGTGATGGCAGTCTCGGTGGTCATGTTTCTGTCGTTGGGGATTGTGGTTGGGGATTAACGGGAGGCGGAAAGGCCTCGTTCGCCGAAGGCTCGGTCGAGCAAGGTACGAAGCGCCTCGTGTGGGACATCCTGGCTGAGGAAGGCCTGCCCGACGCCCCGTGTCAGCACGAACGTTATCCGTCCGTCCTGCACCTTCTTGTCATGCTTCATGCGTTCGATCAGCGCAGATGTGTTCCAATGGATGGGGGGGAGGGCGTTCGCCTCGCTCGGCAACCCGACCTCTCGGAAATGGGCTGCCACCCGCGCCGCATCATCCGCGCTGCACAGGCCGAGGGCCGCAGAGAGTCGATATGCGAGCACAATGCCGTAGGCCACCGCTTCGCCGTGCAGGAGCGATCCGTCGTAACCCGCCTCCGCCTCGAGGGCGTGGGCAAAGGTATGGCCCAGATTGAGCAAGGCCCGGCTGCCGCTCTCGCGCTCGTCCGCCGCAACGATGCGCGCCTTGGCCCGGCAGGAATGGGCCACGGCGGTCCGTAACAGGTCCCGATCACCGTCGACGAGCGCCGCGCCGTTCCGCTCAAGCCAGGCGAAGAATTCAGGATCGTCAATCAGGCCGTATTTCACGACCTCGGCATAGCCTGCAAGACGCTCGCGCAGCGGCAACGAGCCCAGCGTCGCCACGTCGGCGAGCACCAGGCGCGGCTGATAGAACGTGCCGATCAGGTTCTTGCCGTGGGCGCTGTTGACACCGGTCTTGCCGCCGACGCCGCTGTCCACCTGAGCGAGAAGTGTGGTTGGGATCTGAACGAAGGGGACTCCGCGCAGCAGGATACTCGCCGCGAAGCCGGTGAGGTCGCCGACGACTCCGCCGCCCAGTGCCACCAGCGCGGTCGTCCGCTCAATCCCGCGGCCGAGGATGTCCTCCAGCATGCCGCCGAGCGTCTCCAGGTCTTTGCTGCGCTCGCCCACCTCGACGGTCAGGGCGGAGCACGCAAAGCCCGCCTCTCGTAAGGAGCGCAAGGTCGCGTCGAGATAGAGCCCGGCCACGACTCCGTCGCTGACCACGACCGCCGAACGGCCGCGGAGGAGCGACGCCATGAGCCGCCCTGCCTGCTCCACGAGGCCGGCTCCCACCAGAACGTCGTAGCTGCGCGCGCCGAGTTCGACGCGCACCGTCTCCCGGTCTTGAGTGGGTCGTGGGTCGGGGTCTGCCGTGTTCACCGGGTCAGGCCTCGATGCTCACCGACGATGAGGCCGACGCCGTATCACTCTGCTGCGCCTCGACGTATGCGTCGAGCGCGCCGAGCACCGATTCCACCGTCTGCTCGTGCGGCCCATCCCTGCTTTCGACGACAATATCGGCCTGGGCATAAATTGGATGACGCTCGGCCATCAATCGCTGCAGAATCCCGCGCGGGTCCCCGCCAGCCAACAACGGGCGATTGTTGCGTCGTGAGACGCGGGAGACCAGCAAATCGAGGTCAGCGCGCAGCCAGACCGATATGCCGTTCTCGCGGATCGCCGCACGCGTCTCGGGATCCATGAAGGCGCCCCCGCCGGTGGCCAGCACGTGCGGTGGCCGGGCCAGAAGCCGGGCGATGACCCGCCGCTCGCCGTCGCGAAACGCCACCTCGCCATGCAACTCGAAGATGTCCGTAATCGAGCACCCCGCGGCGCGCTCGATCTCTGTATCGGCGTCGACGAATGGCATGCCGAGTCGGTTGGCGAGCCGGCGGCCGATCGCGCTCTTGCCTGCGCCCATTAGGCCCACGAAGACGATTGAGGAATCGATTCGCGGGCACCCTGTCCTTGCCGTCATGAGTTCAGCGACGCACTCCGCTCCACCGGGTCACAGGTCGTTGAAGCGCCGCGCCCGCGCCGATAGACTGCCACACCGTCGCCATAATCCGATTCTATCACACAAGCGTCGAATGCCTCCCGGCTGATTCAACGTCGACGCGTGGTCAGGAGTGAGGGCACGTCCCGTTGAAAGTCCTCGTCATCATTCTCTTGCTCATCATCGGCGGCGGAATCGGCTTCCTTCTCACGTGGGACATTCCACCGCCGCCCGGCCCGGTCGAAAAGGTGCTGTCCAATGACCGCTTCGAGAAGTGAGAGCACCGCTGGGTAGTCGTATGCCGCGACTCGCCCTTTCCTTTCTGACTGTTAGCCGCCGGCCACGGACTGCGGTGGTCAGCGTGATGCTTTGTGCAACGCTGCTGCTGGTTGCTTCCGCAAGTGAGAGTATCGCGCAGGATGCCGACGAGCCGCTGCGACTGATCCCGGCCCACCAGAACGAGGCAGATGACGACGGCTCGGAGCCAGGCGGGGCCGATAACACGGTCTCCGACGCCGAATTGGGAGCGGAGGTGGAGCAGGTCGCTGCGCCCGAGTCGTCCGCGTCCGAATCGGCTGAGCCAGGCATCCAAGTCGGCTCGCTCGAGGCCATCGACCCCGACGCGGCCGGCGTGCTCCTGCCCGGTATCGAACCGTTCTCCGGCGATTTCTGGTCGGGTTCGCGCCGTTCGAGGATCGAAGCCCTGCTGCCGCGCCTTCCAGCCGCAGCGCCCTCGGACACCATGCGTCGGCTGGCGTTGTCGTTGCTCACCTCGCCGGCGCAACCGCCGGCGGGGCCGGGCGAGGCGGGCGCGCTGGTCCTCGCGCGGGGCGGGCGCCTCGTTGCCATGGGGGCGCGCGATGCTGCTCTTGCCCTGCTGGAGAGCGCCGGGCTCGAGAGCGGTCCGGCCCTTAGCGCCCGGATCGAGAATGACCGGCACCTCGCGGCACTCGACCTCGACGCTGCGTGTGAGCAGATCCTGGGCAAGGCGGGTCGCGCTGGCGATGGATATTGGCGCCGGGTACGCATTCTCTGTCAGGCCAACGCCGGCCTGATCGAAGCCGCGACGCTGGGCCTGGAGCTCCTGCTCGAAACCGATGCCGCGCCCGATCAAGCGTTTGACGACACCATCTACGCCATGGCGGGGTTGGCAGAGCCGGTGGTGGACCCGCTCGCCGATCCGACTCCCCTACGGGTCGCCGCCTGGCGGCTTGCGCAATTCCCGATCTCTGCGCAAGCGGTGGCAAGGGCGGCACCCGATGTGCTACCGGCGATCGTCGGTGCGCCGGAGTCGCTGCAGGGGCCACGGCTGCTGGCGGCAGAGCGCGCGGAGGCGGCCGGAACGCTCACCATCGAAACCCTGCGCGATCTTTATCGGGCGATGGCCTTCTCGCCGGATGAGCGCGCCGATGCCCTGGAGCAGGTCGAATCGCTGGAGCCGACGCTCGGCCGCTCTCTCATGTTCCAGGCGATCGAAGAGCAGACCGCGCTCGCACTGCGGGCGGAACTGCTGGCAGCGGCGCTCTCCCTCGCCGAGGCACAGGGCGCTCACGGGACGACCGCGCGCGCGCTGGCGCACCTCGTGCGGACGGTTCCGCCTGCACCCGAGCATGGCTGGTTCAGCGGTGCGGCCGGGCGGGCCTTGATGGCAGCCGGGGACTATGATGCGGCCGCGGCTTGGTACGCGCTGGCGAGCGAAGAGGCGCCGCGCGATGCCGAGACGGCGCGCTCCGCGGTGCGGCTCTGGCCCCTGATGCTTCTCGGCGCTCAAGAGATCTACCTGAAGACAGCACCCTTCGAGACTTGGCTGGCGCTGCGCGTCGATGAGGGCGAGGGGGCTGTCGCGCTCGCGCGCGCCAACTGGCTGGCGATCCTGGCCGATGCTTTGGGTGGCCAAATCGACCCGGAGGTCTGGGATCGCCTGATGCTCGACGAGCGACCGGTGGCGGCGAGGGCGCCGGCGCTGGCGCTGGCGAATGGCCTCCAGAAGGCAGCCGAGGGGGCTCAACTCGGTGAGACCGTGCTGCTGGCTTTGCTCTTGCTCGGCGAGAACGGCCCTGCCGCTGCCGGCATTGCGACCGTGGGGCCGGTGGTTTCCAGCCTCGCCTCCGCAGGCCTTCAAGAGGAGGCGCGGGCGATCGCCCTGGAGGCGGCGCTCGCCGCGGGGCTTTGACGCGCAGGGGGCGGCCGCCGGCGCCAAAGGCCACACTCGGCGAAGGAGACGCGGCCGCGATCGAGGCGTTTCTCGAAATGGCGGCGGCCGAGCGCGGATTGGCTCGCAACTCGATCGATGCCTACCGGCGTGATCTCGCTTGCTTCGCCGCTCATCTCCGCCCCTCCGGTGTCGCGTTGGCTCATGCCGACTCTGCATCCGTTCGAAATTTCATAGCGGCGCAGCGCCGCTCCGGCGTGGCGGCGCGCACCGCGTCGCGCCGACTCTCATGCCTGCGGCAGTTTTATCGGTTCCTGCTCACCGACGGCCGGCGCGACGACAACCCGACCGCGACGGTGGATTCGCCAGCGCTCCCCCGCATGCTCCCCGGTGTGCTCAGCGAGGAGGAGGTGGAGCGGCTGCTAACGGCAGCGTGCCCCGAGGTGGAGGCAGCAGGGACGTCGAGCAAGCGCGAAGCGGACGGGTTCCGCCTCAGAGCCATGATCGAGCTGCTCTACGGCAGCGGCCTGCGCGTCTCGGAGCTGGTGTCGCTGCCGCTCCATGCGGTCTCGGCCGAGACGCGCTCCTTGCTGGTGCGGGGCAAGGGTGACAAGGATCGCCTGGTCCCGCTCGGCGCGCCGGCCCGCCGCGCGCTCGATGAATATCTCGCGGTGCGAGCTCGCCATTTGGTGGACGGTGCGCCTTCCCGCTGGTTGTTCCCCTCCCGCGGCGCGAGCGGGCATCTTACGCGCCATCGCCTCGCGCAGATGCTCAAGGCGCTGGCGCGGGACGCGGGGATCGAGTCGAGCCGGGTCTCGCCCCACGCGCTGCGTCACGCCTTCGCCAGTCATTTGCTCGCCAACGGCGCGGACCTGAGGGCAGTGCAAAAGATGCTGGGTCACGCCGACATCGCGACGACGGAAATCTACACCCACGTCCTCGACGATCGGCTCAGACGCTTGGTCGAGGGAGGGCACCCCCTGGCGGCCGCGGGCCGGGAGCGCTCGAGCGGGTAAAGACATGCTTGAGCGGGCATATTGCACCCCTGTATCCAGGCCGCCGGTTGTCGCCCTGCGACACGCTGTACTAATGTGCCTGATCGCCGCGGGCCCTGCGATCGCCGCAGGGAAAGAGCCGTGCGGGCGAGCCTGCGAGCGGTCATGGCGCACCGATCCGGCGCTCGGGGGATGACGGACGGGCGATGAGCGGACAACGGCCATTCCTCATTCGCATGAGCCTGTTCCTGGCCCTCGTGGTCGGGGTCGTCGTCGTGCTCAGCGAAACCCTGGCCGAGGCCTTCTTCGCTAATTCGATACTAAACGGCGTCATCCTCGGCGCCTTGGTCATCGGCATCGTCTACAATTTTCGGCAGGTCCTCCTGCTGAAGCCCGATACGAGCTGGCTCGCGGCCGTGAGACAGAACGACGTGCCGGGCGCGGGGGCACCGGCGTCGGCGCGCAAGCCACGTCTGCTCGCGCCGCTGGCGACGATGCTCGCGGACCGGCACGGCCGCATGACGCTGTCTGCCGTCTCGCTCCGCAGCCTGCTCGACGGCATCAGCTCGCGGCTCGACGAATCGCGCGACCTGTCGCGCTACATGATCGGCCTGCTGATCTTCCTGGGCCTGCTCGGCACGTTCTGGGGCCTGCTCCAGACGGTGAGCTCGGTGGGCGGCGTGATCGGTGATCTTTCGGTCGCCAATCAGGACATGATCGGCGTCTTCGACGACCTCAAGGGTGGTCTCGAAGCCCCGCTCGAGGGGATGGGTACGGCCTTCAGCTCTTCGCTCTTCGGGCTCGCGGGCTCGCTCGTCCTCGGCTTTCTCGACCTGCAAGCGAGCCAGGCGCAGAACCGCTTCTACAACGAGTTGGAGGACTGGCTTTCCTCCTACACCCGGCTGACCGGCGGCACGCTCGGGGTGGACGGCGACCAGTCGGTTCCGGCCTACGTCAGCGCGCTGTTGGAGAAGACCGCCGACAGCCTGGAGGAGCTGCAGCGAACGCTTGCGCGCGGCGAAGAGCAGCGCGCAGCCTCCTCCGCCAACCTGCTTTCGCTCACCGAGCGGCTGGCGACGCTCACCGACCACATGCGCTCCGAGCAGGACCTCATGGTCAAGCTTGTCGAGAATCAGCTCGAGATGCGGCCGGTGCTGGAGCGCCTCGCGGCGGGCGCCACTCGGCCGGCCGGGCTCGACGAGCCCAGCCGCGCGCACTTGCGCAATCTGGACGTCTATCTCCAACGGCTCCTGGAGGAGATAGTCTCCGGGCGCGAGCAGTCGGTCGCCGAGCTTCGCAGCGAGATCAAGCTCCTCGCGCGGACCATAGCGGCGGTCGCCGAGAACGATCGCCGCCAGGGCTAGGCGCGGGAGGCCCGCCCGGTGCTCGCCTCATCGCGCCTGAGACGAAGAGGCTCACGCGCCGACTACTGGCCGGGCTTCGTCGACCTGATGTCGACGTTGCTCCTGGTCATGATCTTCCTGCTCGTCGTCTACATGCTGGCGCAGTACTTCCTGCAGCGGTCGCTGTCGGAGGAGACCGAGGAAAAGGACGACCTCAACGCCCAGGTCAACAGCCTCGACGAGGAACTTTCCGTCGAACAGCAGGCCAATGCGGAGCTCAGAATCAACATCGCCCAGCTCTCGTCGCAGCTTCAGTCCTCGCTCTCTGTCCGGGACCAGCTCATCGCCGAGCTTTCGATGGTGTCCGGCGAGCGTGACACGCTCCAGCTGCGTCTCAGGGAGATGACGGGTGCGGGGCAGACCGCGATGGCTGAGGCAGCCGAGGCCTCCATCAGGGCCGAGGCCGGCGAAGAGAAGATCAAGGTCGTGCTCTCCGAGATCGAGCGCCTGCGCCGCGACATCGACGCGCTGAATGAGGTGCGCCGTGACCTCGAATCGAAGGTCGGGATATTGGCGGCGGCGCTGGTCGAGAGCCGGGGCGAGCTCAACCAGAGCGAAGACGAGACGGCGGCCGTGCGCGCCGACCTTTCGGCGCTCCGCGACACGACGATGGAGCTGGAAAACCGGCTCTCCGACGAGCAGGAACGCACGGTGCTCGCCCAGCGCACGCTGGAGGAGCGTGAAATCCGCCTCGCCGAGGTGCAGGCCCTCCACCTCGCGGCTCAATCCTCGCTCGGCGCCAACGAAGCGGCGCTGAGCGAGAACCGCAAGCTCAGCGCGCGCCAGCGCGATCAGATTGCCGTGCTCAACCAGCAGATCGACGCGCTGAGGGCGCAGCTGGGGCGTGTCGAACAGGCCCTGCAAATCTCGGAGCTGAAGAGCGAGGAGCAGGACGTCACGATCGCCAATCTCGGCCAGCGCCTCAACATGGCGCTCGCCGCCAAGGTCGAGGAACTCGCCGCCTACCGCTCCGAGTTCTTCGGGCGGCTCCGAGAGGTGCTGAGCGACCGGCGCGACTTCACCATCATCGGCGACCGCTTCGTCTTCCAGTCGGAAGTGCTGTTCGCCTCCGCCTCCGACCAGCTGGAGGCGGAGGGCCACGAGCGCCTGGCCGCGTTCGCGCAAGTCCTCAAGGATGTGATGGTTCAGATCCCGACCGAGCTACCCTGGATCCTGCAGGTCGACGGCCACACCGACGCTAGGCCAATTCAGACGGCCCGCTTCCCGTCGAACTGGGAGCTCTCGGCGGCGCGCGCGATCTCGGTGGTGAACTTCCTCATCGCTCTCGGCATTCCGCCCGACCGCCTGAGCGCCACCGGCTACGGCGAGTTCCAGCCCCTCGACGACCGCGACGACGAGATCGCCCACCGCCGCAACCGCCGCATCGAGCTCAAGCTGACCCAGCGGTAAGGATTACCCGGCCGCGCTGCGCGGCGCCTCCACCTCCGAAT
Organism: Rhodospirillales bacterium; assembly: GCA_026712885.1. Lineage (GTDB taxonomy): Bacteria > Pseudomonadota > Alphaproteobacteria > UBA828 > UBA828 > WTGU01. Next base: position 8,414 of record JAPOPO010000225.1, read on the forward strand.
CCTCTTCGCGTCCATCGTCGAACTGGAGCGCGGCGAGCCTGGCGTAAAGTCCGCCCCGCGTCATCAGCGACTGGTGCGTTCCCTCGGCGATGGCCCGGCCCTCGTCCATCACCACGATCCGGTCCGCCTTCTGCACGGTCGCCAGCCGGTGCGCGATGACGATGGTGGTCCGCCCCGCCATCAGCCGCTCCAGCGCTTCCTGCACCGCACGCTCACTCTCGGCATCCAGCGCGCTGGTGGCCTCGTCGAGCAGCAGCACCGCCGGGTTGCGCAGAACGGCGCGGGCGATCGCGAGCCGCTGCTTCTGCCCGCCCGAAAGCCTGGTTCCCTTCTCGCCGAGGAAGGTGTCGAAGCCCTCCGGCAGGCTGTCGAGGAAGGCCGCTGCGCCGGCCGCCTCTGCCGCGGCGCGGACCTCGTCGTCGCTGGCGTCGGGCCGGCCGAAGCGGATGTTCTCCCGCGCGCTCGCGGCGAAGATCACCGCGTCCTGCGGCACCAGCGCGAAGGAACGACGCACCGCCTCCAACGATGCCTCCCGCAGGTCGACGCCGTCGAGCGCCACGCGCCCGTCCTCCGGGTCGTAGAAGCGCAGCAGCAGGTTGAAGACGGTGGACTTGCCTGCGCCCGAGGGGCCGACCAGGGCGACCGTCTCGCCCGGCGCCACCGCGAGCGAGAACCCTTCCAGCGCCGGCGCGTCCGGGCGCGCGGGGTAGTGGAAGGGGGCGCGGTCCAGCTCGACGGCGCCCTGCTGCGGCTCCGGCCGCGGCGTCCCCACGGCCGGCGCGGGGGGGGGAGCGGGGCCCCCGCTGGGGCCAGGGCAGCGGCTGCGCCAGGGCGGGCGCGGGCGCGCGCGCGGGCTCCTCGTTGAGCAGCTCGGCCAGCCGCTCGGCCGCGCCGGCGGCGTGCTGCATGTCGCCGTAGACCTCGCTGAGCGAGCCCACCGAGCCCGCGACCACCACGGCGTAGAACATGAAGGCGGTCATCTCGCCACCGGTCATCTCGCCCTGGAGCACGGTGGTGCCGGCGATCCAGAGCACGAGGCCCACGCCGCAGA
>JAPOPO010000363.1 GCA_026712885.1 Rhodospirillales bacterium
CCTGGAAGTCCGCCCTGCGGGGGACATACCGCTCGAGGTCGCGCTGGAGAGGCTGGAGACGGGCGTGGTGCAGGCGGTGGAGGGGCGCGGGTTGCCGCCGGGGGGGAAGATCCGGCTGTCCGGCACCGCCGACGACCTCGAGGCGACGTGGGACGCGATGGCGATCAATCTGGTGGTCGCCATCGCGATCGTCTACCTCATCATGGCCGTGCTCTTCGAGAGCTTCGTCTATCCCTTCGTCATCATGCTCTCGGTGCCCCTCGCCGCTGCAGGCGGAGTGCTGGGGCTTGCGGTGGTCAACACCTACACCTTCCAGCCGCTCGACATGCTGACGCTTCTCGGCTTCGTCATCCTGGTCGGCATCGTCGTCAACAACGCGATTCTGCTCGTCCATCAGACCCTGTTCCACATGCGCGAAGAGCAGATGGCGGTTGCCGATGCGATCACGACGGCGACCAGGAACCGGATTCGGCCGATCTTCATGTCGACGCTCACCAGCGTGTTCGGCATGTTGCCGCTGGTGCTGTTCCCCGGTGCGGGCTCCGAGCTCTACCGCGGCCTCGGCTCGGTGGTGATCGGCGGCCTCGCGCTCTCTGCCGTGCTCACGTTGCTGATCGTCCCGCCGCTACTGGCAGTGGTCGCGACACGTCAGCAGCGCAAGCGCGAGAGGCTGGGCACGGGCCTTGACGAACCCGCACCGCGCGGGACCAGCGCGGAGTGAGGGCAAAGACCGCCGCGCCGCTCCACGCGTGGGACCTGCTGCCGAAAGACGCCATCTCGTTACAGAAGGCGCTCGCCGGCGCGGTGGTCCGCTCCAACCGCTTCGGCTCCGGCGGGCGGCGTGCGGTCAGGCATGTCGCCGGCGTCGACGCTGCCTTCGCCGATGGCGGGCGGATCATCCGGGCCGCGGCGGTGCTGCTGGACTATCCCGGATTGGACGTGACGGAGAAAATTCTGATCGAGCGCCCGACCACCTTTCCCTACGTGCCAGGGCTGCTCTCCTTCCGCGAAGTGCCGGCGCTGCTGGAGGCGCTCTGGCAACTTCCGGCGGCGCCCGATCTGATCCTCTGCGACGGTCACGGTTATGCCCATCCGCGCCGCTTCGGGCTCGCCTGCCATCTCGGGCTCTGGCTGGACACGCCCACCATCGGGGTCGCAAAGTCGAGGCTCACCGGCTCCCATGAAGAGCCCGGCGTTGCGAAGGGTGATGTCTCGTGGCTGCTCGCTGACAAGGGCCTACGGCCTGGCGAGCGGATCGGCGCCGTGCTGCGGACCCGCGAGCGTGTGAGGCCGGTCTACGTCTCGGCCGGTCACCGGGTCTCGCTGAGAGCTGCGGTGGCGTTGACCCTCGGTTGCACCACACGCTATCGACTGCCCGAGCCGACACGACTTGCCGACAAGCTTTCTAAAGCGCACCGGGACGGGGGTTGATAGAGGGTAGGCGGTCTCTCGCCTGCCGCGCGCCGGCTTAACCGACGGGCGGGCCTGTCGTCACGGCAGAGCGGTATCCTCCTCGCCCGCGCCATCGCCGTCGCCTTCAGCGACCGCGTTCCCGCTGCCCAGGTCAGCCGCGGCGTCGTCGGAGGCTCCGTCCTCTACCACTTGCCCCGATTTCTCCTGCCGTCTGAGCTCCGCTCGTTCGGCCTTCAGCTTGGCGCGCTCGGCCTTTCTCGCGGCCTTGCTGCGCTCCCGTTCGAGGCGGGCGAAGCGGTAGTTAGGCTTGCGTGCCATTCGGTTCCTATTGGCCTGGCGGGCGCGCCTGCGAGGCGCGCCCGTTCACCGTCGCGTCGCGGGTTCCGCCGGCGACGGGTGACACTGGGTCTCCCGGCAGCGCTTGCTGCCGGTATTTGATGGGAAAGACTGTCGGGGCTCAGTCCAAAACGACCAAGTTCTCCGCCGACGCTCTGCCATCTCGCCCAGGCGTCAGTTCGAATTCGACCTTCTGGCCCTCGCGCAAATTGGTGAGACCTGCCCGCTCTACCGCGGAAATATGGACGAATGCGTCCTTGGACCCGTCGCTCGGCTGAATGAAGCCGTAGCCTTTGACCGAGTTAAACCACTTCACCGTTCCAGTCGCCATGACTACTCCTCTCGCAAAGTTAAGCGCCCGCGCCGCGCTGAGCGGCATCGCGGGTGTTAAGGGCGCAGCGTGTCTCTAGAGTAGCTTGGCCAAGCTGGAGCCAGTCAGCGAAGATACATCAAGGTCACGTGCAACCGACGGGCCCTTGTTGGGCTATTGTCGCGCGCTTTGCAAGGGGTTTCGCGCCTTGCAATGCGCGCCGAAAAATCCCTTAGCTGCCCTTGGGCAGGAGCTTGAGCGCCCACTTGACCGTGGTCGTGTCCTCGATCGGGCCGATCAGCGTGACCTGAGATGTCCGCCGCCGAGTCGCACCGTCCCCGGCATAGACGCTTTCGTCGATGCTCATCGAGGCGCCGGCGGCACGCATCTGCCAGACCGCGCCACTCTGGAGCCGCAAGAGGACGGCGCGCCGATCCTCCGTCATCGCGCAGCGCACGTCCGGATGCAGGTGGAAGCGCACCGCGAACTGGCGCCCTCGCCGCCGCCGTTGCCGCAAATGTGTGAGCGTGTCCTCGCCGCGTACGTCGGCGCCCTCGGCGCCCGCATAGAGTCTGCGCTTATGGATCAGGCCCAGCGCGTCCAGGTAGCCGTCGTGGTCGGCATCGATCCAGGTGGCACCATCCTGATCGCGCCGCTCCACCTTCACCGTGTTCGGGCCTTCCCCAATGCTGCCGTCCACACCGAGGTTTGCGGAGTTGGTGTCGTCCACGATGAGCGTGCTGTGGGCCGCCGTGCCTCGGAGCGCCTCGCGCCAGCCGTCATCGGGTCCGCGCCAGCCACCGCAATTGACGACGAGGCGCTCCCGGCCCGCGCTCAACTCGAAACTCAACGTGCCGGCGTGCGCCGAGCGCCCGGTGGCTGACGGCGCACCCGTATCCGCGATCAGGGTGGCGTGTCTGCCCTCGATCCGCCGGAATCCGACTTCGGGTGCGTCAAGCGGAGCAGCGCCGCTGCCCGCCCCGCCTCGGCTCAGGGCGAGGTCAATCAGCCCGCACTCCTCCTCAAGGCCGCCGTTGAAGAGCGCCAGGCCACCGTCGCCGTGGCGAAACAGGCGCAGCGTCGGGGCGAGCCGGGCAATGCTCTCCGAGAGCGCAGGCCAGCCCGGGCGCTCCGTGGCTTCGAGAGTCGCGCGCAGCCCCGCGAGGCACCAAAGCGTCTCAAGCTGTGCCGAGGGGTTCCTCTCGATATGGCCGCCGTCGCCGAGCACCTGCTTCGCCAGCGCCGCTTCCAAGAGCTTATGGCCCTGGGAAATGCGGCGCTCGCCTTCGGGGAGGCATAACCCGGTCTCGATCAGCCCCTTGCATGCAATCAGCTGCGGCAGCCCATCCGCCGCATTGCGCACGGTGCGCGCCAGGTGATTGGCTTGGAGTCCGAGCGCCTGGTGGAAGCGCCGGTCGAACTCGTCGTCAGCGCCCTGCAACAAGAATTCGCTGTGGGCGAGCCAGGCCGAGAGGCGCCGCGCGAGGGATTCCGGTCCCCACGCCGCTGCCGCGCTTCCGATTGTGCGATGTTGCTGCAGCCAGTCGAGCACCAGCGAGCGGCCACGCTCTGCCGCCGGGCCGGTGCCTGCCGCGCGCAGGTCGCGCAACCAGGCGAAGCCGTGGAGTTCGCCGAGCCAGTATTCGCCAGCATCCTGATGACGCCAGGGCGCATCGCCGCGTTCGCCGACCTCGGCGGCACGAACCGTTTGGCCGCCGAACTCGTAAAGCCCGCCGACCAGCGTCTCGCCTCGCCCGGCGACCCCCGGCACGAGATCGATCGGCCGGTGCAGCAGGTCCAACGTATCGGCCTGGTCATCCTGCCCGGATGCGCGGCTGCGGAGCCGCCGCAGGGCACCGAGAAAGCCCTCTGAGGCCGGCTCGTCCCGCGCGCCCATGGGCTAGGGAGGGCTAGGAGGCCGACGCGCCGATCGCGCGCGGCCTCGTCCGGGCGCCGTGCGGTGCTGAACGCCCCGCCTCCCCGGCTGCCCTCAGTCGCGCGATGTTACCGGAATACTCGACCTGTCCCCCGGCGAAGCTCGCCGAGCCTGCAACCAGCACATCGGCGCCCGCGCTTGTGGCGAGGCCGGCCGTGTGCTCGTCGATTCCGCCATCGACGGAGAGATCGATGGTGCGCCCGCTCGCGTCGATCAGCGCCCTGAGCGCCTCGATCTTGCCGAGCTGGCTCGGGATGAAGCGTTGGCCCCCGAATCCCGGGTTGACGCTCATCACCAGTACCAGATCGACGTCGCCCAGAACCGGCTCGACGGCGTGGATCGGCGTCGCCGGGTTGAGTGCGATCCCCGCCCGTTTGCCCATGCTCTTGATGCGCTGGAGAGTGCGGTGCAGGTGCGCGCCAGCTTCGACATGAACGGTGATGCTGTCGGCGCCGGCCTCGGCAAACGGCTCGATATAGGGATCGACCGGCGAAACCATCAGATGAACGTCGAACGGGCGCGTGCTGTGGGGCCGGAGAGCCGCGACGACGCCTGCGCCGATGGTCAGGTTGGGCACGAAATGTCCGTCCATCACGTCGACGTGCAGCCAGTCCGCACCCGCGTCCGAGACCGCCCGCACCTCCTCGCCAAGGCGCGAAAAGTCGGCCGCTAGAACGGACGCCGCGATCCGGAGCTCCTGCTGCATGGCGAGGTCTGGTACCAGCTTAGGGATGGTGCCGCAAGCGTGCGGCGTAGAAGCCGTCCATCCCGCCATATTCCGCCCAATGCGACGGCAAGGTGCGCAGATCGCCGACCGCCGTGACGGCCTCGCGGAGGCCCGGAATCTCGTCCGCCAGCACCGGAAGGCGGGCAAACTTGGGCGAGGACGCGAGAAGTGCGTCCACTTGGCGCTCGCATTCTTCGGGCTGGAGCGAGCAGCTCACGTAGACCAGGAGACCCCCCGGCGCCACCATGGTGGCGGCACGGGCGAGCAGCCGGCCCTGCAGGGCTGCGAGGCGACCCACGTCGGCGGGGCCGCGGAGGGGCGGAATATCGGGATGGCGCCGAATCGTCCCGGTCGCGGTGCAGGGCGCATCGAGGAGCACCATGTCGACTTGCGCCGGTGGGCTCCATTCCAGAGCATCGGCTTCGACGATCTCGGCCTCGAGGCGGAGCCGGCCGAGATTCTCCCTGAGCCGGGCGAGGCGAGAGGCGGAGCGGTCGAGGGCGATAACCCGCGCGCCGGCCGTAGCGAGTTGCGCGGTCTTGCCGCCGGGGGCGGCGCCGATCTCCAGCACGCGCTTGTCCGCGACCGGGCCGAGCAGGCGGGCCGGTAGCGCCGCTGCCGCATCCTGCACCCACCCCTCCCCCGCCTCGTAGCCCGCGAGCCGCGGCACCTTGCCGGCGCCGCGCAGCCGGAGCGTGCCTGCGGGCAGACGTTGCGCACCGAGCGTGGCGCGCAGCGCCTCGGCACGGTCCTCCGCGTCGGAGACCGGCGAGAGGTCGAGCGGCGGTTCACCCAGATGGGCCTCGGCGATGGCCCGGCAGGTTGCCTCGCCGTAGGCTTCGGTCCAGCTATTCCAGAGCCAGTCCGGGGTATTGAGGCGGGGCGCGTCGAGCTCGGCGATTGCGCCGTGCTCGCGGCTGGCGCGGCGCAGCACCGCGTTGACGAGCCCGCGATAGGGCGCGAGCCGCGGTCCGTGCGCCAGCGCGACGGTGCTCGCCACAGCCGCGTGCGCGGGCGTTTCCAGAAAGGCGAGCTGGCAGACCCCGAGGCGCAGCACGTCTTGCACCGGCCCCCGCCGCGCGGGGAGCGGATGGTCCATGAGCCCGGCCAGAAAGGTATCGATCTGCCCGAGGCGGCGGAGTGTGGTGAGCAGGAGCAGGCGCGCGAAGGCGGTATCGCGGGAGTCCAACGCATCCAACCCCGGCGCGTCCGCCAGCGCCTGATCCACGGTGCGGCCCCGGCGCAGAATCGCGCCCAAAGCATGGGCCGCAGCCGCGCGCGCGTCGCGCGACGGACTACTGGTCGACGACAAAGCCGTCGCGGTGTTCCCGCATGGTGACCGGGCGCTGGATCGGTGGGCGGCCCTCCGCCGCGCCGGGGGCAATCGACACGCCGAGGCCGGGCTCGTTCGGAATGGCGACGAAGCCGTCTTCCATGGGCGGCACGCCCATGACCACATCCGAGCCGAGGAGCGCGAGGCTGGTCTCCATCTTCAGCGCCTCGAAGCCGGTCGTGTATTCCTGGATCGCGAAGTTGGGGATCGCGGCGCCGAGATGGAGGCAGGCCGCGAGGCCCAGGGGCGAGAGTGGGTTGTGGGGCGCCACCATGACGTGATGGGCCTCCGCCATCGCCGCCACCTTGCGTGCGCCGGTGATGCCGCCGCAGAGCGCGACGTCGACCCGCGCGAAGCCCGCGCCGTCGCGTGCGAAGAGGGCGCGGAAGTCGTGGAGCGAAGCGTAGCGCTCCCCGGTCGCGATGGGCGCGTGCACGCGGCGCGCAACCTCGGCCATGGCGTCCGGGTTCTCCGGACGAATCGGGTCCTCGCACCAGTAGGGCAGATAGGGCTCGATGCGCGGGATGAAATCGATCGCTTCGGCCGGCGTGAGCCGCCGGTGCAGCTCCAGCAGCATGTCGACCTCGCCGCCGAGCGCGTCGCGCACCCGGCGCACGGTC
>JAPOPO010000080.1 GCA_026712885.1 Rhodospirillales bacterium
AGAGCGCGGCACGCGCCGTGCACACCCACGACACACACACCAGAGAAACCCTAAGAAGCTCCTTCGCCCCCGGGGTGGGGCTCGCCTAAAGTTGGTTCGGAAGCGGGGAAGGCGGCGCCGGCGGCGATAGCGGCGTCGCCGTGGACGAGAACGGCTACAAGTACCTCCGGCTGGAGTTCGACGGCGACCACCTGGTCGGCGCGCTCGGCATCGGGCTTACCGACCATGTCGGCGTGATCCGCGGCCTGATCCAGAACCAGACGGCGCTCGGCGACTGGAAGGAGAGGCTGCAGGAGAACCCGCACCGTGTGATGGAGGCCTACGTCGCCCACAGCCAGACCTGAGCAACGACGGCCGCGATCGCGGCGCCACCCCGGAGAAGACGCCGCGCATTCGCCATGAAAGTGACCGTCAAGCTCTACGCCTTGCTGAGCGACTATCTCCCAGCCGGCGCCGTGGACAACCAGGTCGAACTCGACCTGGACGACGGCACCACGCCCGAGGACGTCTTCGCCAGGTTCAACCTGCCCCGCCAGTACTGCTCCATCGTGCTGGTGAACGGCATCTACGTGGAGCCGAGCGAGCGGGGCTCCCACGCGCTAAGCGAGAACGACACGCTGGCGATCTGGCCGCCCGTGGCTGGCGGCTGAGCCGGCGAAGCCGGCTCGAGTCCCCGTCGCAACTCCGAGTTCCGGCCGAGTTCGTGCCCAAGACTCTGACCGTCGAGAAGGAGATGGCGATCGAGCGCCATGAGTTCCGTCGCACGCTGCGCCGCGCGCTTCCGGAAGCCCGCATCTCCGAGGACGGCGACACGATCACGGTCCGCGAAGGGACCGGCACTCTGGAGATCACGCTCTCGCTCAGGCCTGAACGCCGCATCGGCTTGCTAGCGCTGCCGATCCTCGCCGTGCGGTTTCATTACAGCGGCTACGACGATCCGGCCCGGCACCTGGCTCGGCTCGATGTCTCCTTCCAGCGCGGCGGCGGGTAGGGCAGGCGGCTCAGCCCGTTCTCGCGTTGCGCTCGCCGCAGTTTCCGTCCACCATCCCGGGTTGTCTCAGATAGGAAGGGAAGGGACGGGCGATGGCATACACGCGAGCGAAAGTCGTCGAGGAGATCAGCGCACCGGCTGACCGTGTCTTCGGCGAGATCGGGGCCTTCAACAATCTGACCGTAATCATGGCGGGCACCATCACGCGGAGCACGCTCAACAAGAAAGGCACGGTACGAACGCTCAAGGTCAAGGGCGTGAAAGGCGGACTCGACGAAACACTGCTGAAGTACGACACGGCGACACGCACGCAGGTCTACGCAATCACCGCCGATCCGGACAACATGGTGCCGTTTTCCGACTACACCGCCACCATCAAGGTGAAGCCGATCACGTCGCGGCGCAGCCAGGTGGAATGGACCAGCCGCTTCGTGCCGAAGAAGGGCAAGACCAAGGCGGAATGCCTCGAGTTCGTCGAAGGCATCTATCGCACCGGAATTCAGGGCACTCGGGAAGTGCTCGGGGTCAAGAAGTAGCGCGCCATACCGCCAGCCGCTACGCCGGCGGATAGAGCACCGCTTCGAGATACAGGCCGTAGGCCGGCGCCGTCGGACCGCTCCGGCGCCGGTCGCGGGCTGCGAGTGTTGCACCCACGTCGGCGGGCGTTCGCCGCCCCTCGCCCACCTCGACCAGAGTGCCCACGATCGCACGCACCTGATGGTGGAGAAACGAGCGCGCCCAGGCTCGAATCGCGATCTCGTCTCCTATTCGTGAGACGGCAAGACTCTTCAGCGTGCGGACCGGGGAGGCCGCCTGGCACTTGGCGGCCCGAAAGGTCGTGAAGTCGTGGGTGCCTTCCAGCAGGCGCGCGGCCTCGGCCATGAGCGCGGCATCGAGCACGCGCCCGATGTGCCAGGCGCGGTGCTTCGCCAGCGCGAGCGGCGTCTTGCGATTGACGATCCGGTAGAGATAGACCCGCGCCACGGCATCGCGCCGGGCATCGAAGTCGGGTGCCCCCTCGGCCGCGTCGAGGACCACGACCGGCGCGGGCCGGAGGTGCGCGTTGAGCGCATCGCGCAACACGTGGGGTTCCGCCTGTCGGGCGAGATCAAGGTGGCAGCACTGGCCCAGGGCGTGAACGCCGGAATCGGTGCGGCCCGCGCCATGCACGCGTACCTGCTCGCCGCAGAAACGTTCGACCGCACGCTCCAGCGCCTCCTGCACCGAGCGTCCGTCGCCTTGGTATTGCCAGCCGACAAAGCCGGTGCCGTCGTATTCGAGGGTTAGCTTGTAGCGGGGCATGGCAAGCGTGTCCCGGCCGCGATCGGCCGCCCGCGAAGGAAGGCGTCTCTATTAATCGCCGCCTTGCCCGCGCGCTGAAGGCGGGTCGGCCGAATTGCTGCGCCGTCGCCGCAGGCGACCGCAAGCGCGTCGTCGATGATCGTTCCCGGCGGCGCATCCGTCGTACCGGCGACTCTCTCGGCCACCAACACCTTGATGCGCTCCCCCTCGTGGTCGAGCCAGGCGCCGGGTCTCGGCGCAAGCGCGCGCACCGTGCGCTCGATCTGCGCCGCCGGCGCGCGCCAGTCGATGGCGGCCTCGTGCTTCTCGAGCTTCGCAGCGTAAGTGGCGCCCTCCTCCGGTTGTGGCGTCTCGGCCAGCGTGCCAGCAGCGAGCCTATCGATCGCCTCCACCGCGAGCCGGGCGGAAAGGGCGGCCAGCGTGTCGTGCAGCGTGCCGCCCGTACTCTCCGGCCCGATCGGCACGCGCTCCGCCATCAGGATGGAGCCCGTGTCGAGGCCCTCGTCCATGCGCATGATGGTGACGCCGGTCTCCCCGTCGCCCGCCATGATCGCCCGCTGGATCGGCGCAGCGCCCCGCCAGCGCGGCAGCAGCGAGGCGTGAGCGTTGATGCAGCCCAGACGGGGCGCAGTCAGCACGGCAGGAGGCAGGATCAAGCCGTAGGCGACCGTGACCGCAAGGTCCGAGCCCAGCGCTGCGAACGCCGTCTGCGCGTCTGCAGGATTCAGACTCGCCGGAGTCATCACCTGAATTCCGGCGGCTTCGGCGCGCACGGCCAGCGGCGTCGGCCGCACCTTGCGGCCGCGCTTCGCGGCACGCGGCGGCTGGGTGTAGACGGCAGCGATGGTGTGGCCGCTCGCCGAGAGCGCATCGAGGGTGGGCACGGCGAAAGCCGGCGTTCCCATGAACACCAGCCTCAATGGTTGCATGGGTTCCCCAGCTGGCGAGGCCCGGCTCGCGAAGGGACCCGCCGCCGCCCTAGCCCGCGGCGGCGCGGCGCGCCTTGGTCAGCTTGCGCAGGATGATGCTGCGCTTGACCAGCGACAGGTAGTCCACGAAGAGCACCCCCTCCAGGTGGTCGATCTCGTGCTGAAGGCAGACGGCGAGCGTGCCGACGGCCGTGATCTCCTGCGCCGCGCCGGTCTCATCCTGATAGGCCACCGTCACCGACGCCGGCCGCTCCACGTCGGCATAGTGGTCGGGGAAGGAGAGGCAGCCCTCTTCGCGGCTCACGCGTTCGTCCGAGCGCCACACGACCTCGGGATTGACCAGCTTGAGCGGCGCGGGCGGCTCGTCGGCCAGATGCACGTCGGCCACGATGCAGCGCTTGGGTACGCCGATCTGGATGGCGGCGAGGCCGATGCCGTCTGCGGCGCGCATCGATTCCATCATGTCGTCGAGCAGCGCGCGCACCTCGTCGTCGACGGCCTCGACCGGCGCGGAGCGCGCCTTCAGCCGCTTGTCGGGCGCAGTGATGATCGGGCGTACGGCCATCGCTATCGAACGGAAATTGAACCCGCACTTAGCTATGACGGCGCGCGGCGGAGGTCAAGCAGCCTGCCGGCTGGAAGGTAGATTTGCGCCCGGCGGTAGCCAAACTCGTCCTTGCCGATGAGCCGGATCTCTTTCGCGCGCCGGGCCCTGCGGGTCAGGGCGGACGCGTGACAACGATGCCCCGTCAAGACGCAGCTCGGGTTAACCAAAGCATGGGTTCTCGGCCGCCATGGTCGCTTCACAGGCAAGCGCGATCACGCGGACGCCGGCGATCATACCTACGTGCGCCTTCAAGCTGGACGACTGTCGGTCGTGGCGTGCAGACCGGCACTCATCTAGCATAGCCTTGATGACCGGGTGGTCGCCCAGCCGGTCATTTCAACCCCGGGTTTGTCAGGAGGACGCCATGGCCTTTCGCGTCGAAGAAGCTACCGTTTCCGGTATCCACGAGGCGTATCGCTCGGGCGCTCTCAGCGCCGCGGAGCTCGTGTCGCAATATCTCGCGCGGATCGAGGCCTACGATCGCAACGGCCCTGCCCTGAACTCGGTCATCAACGTCAATCCGAAGGCCGAGGAACAGGCCGCGGCGCTCGACGATGCGTTTGCCAAGGGCGGGCTCACCGGGCCACTCCACGGCATTCCGGTTGTCGTGAAGGATCAGGTCGAGACGGCCGATACCGTCACCACCTTCGGCTCCATCGCTGCGAAGGACTACCTGCCGGAGAAGGACGCGACGGCGGTCAGGCTGATGCGCGAAGCCGGCGCGATCATCATTGCGAAGACGGCGATGCCCGACTGGGCGACCTCCTGGTTCGGCTATTGCTCGGCGATCGGCGAGACCAAGAATCCCTATGATCTTGAGCGCGATCCGGGCGGGTCCAGCGGTGGCACGGGGTGCGCGGTGGCCGCGAACCTGGGCGCCATCGGACTCGGCGAGGATACGGGGGGCTCCGCACGCCTGCCGGGGTCGTTCGACAACATAGTAGGGCTCAAGGTGACTCCGGGCCTGATCAGCCGCGCCGGGATGTCGCCGCTCGTCATCTTCCAGGATTCTGCCGCGCCGATGTGTCGCACGGTTACCGACACGGCCAAGCTGCTCCAGGTCATCGCCGCCTACGACCCGGAAGACCCCTACACCTCGACGGCGGTGATCGCTGGGAAGACGGATTACGTCGCCGGCCTCGACAAGGATGCGCTCGCGGGCAAGACCATCGGCGTCCTGCGCACGGCCTTCGGCGACTCCTCCAATCCCAACGCCGCAGCGGTCAACGGGGTCATCGAGGATGCCCTTCTCGCGCTGAGGGGCGCGGGTGCCGCCCTCGTCGACATCGAAATCCCCGATCTCATGGACTACATCGTGTATTCGTCGCTCTACATCAATCATTCGCGGAGCGCGATCGACGAATTCATGGCGTCGCGTCCCGCGTTGGCTGCGGAGAGCGTGCGCGCGGTCGTCGACGCCAAGCAGTACCACCCGGCGCTCGATCTGCTGGAAGAGATCGCGCAGGGTCCGGAGGATCCCTACTCCGACCCGGAATATTATCCGCGCTACACGACCTCAGAGAAATTCAGGCGGGTCGTCACCAACGAGATGGGCAAGGTCGGCGCCGACGCGCTGGTCTTTCCGACCACCCAGGTGCAGTCGCCACGGCGTGACGATCTCAACGCTGGGGAGTGGAGGACGTTGGAGTTTCCCACCAACACCCTGGTCGGCGCGCAGACCTGGATGCCGGCGATCAGCGTGCCGGCGGGCTTCACGCCGGGGGGCGTGCCGGTGGGCATGGAGATCCTGGGCCTGCCCTACCGCGAGGGCGACCTGCTGGCACTCGCCTATTCGTTCGAGCAGGCGACGCAGCACCGCCGGGCGCCGGCCTCAGCACCCGAGCTCGCCTGACGACCGATACGGGACGACCTCACGCGCCGGAGCGCGTCGCCACACGGCGGGCGAGCACGTCGAGCGCGAGCGCACCGACGATGATCGAGCCCTTGATGATGTCCTGGTAGAAGACGTCGATGTCGAGCAGGACGAAGCCGTTGGAAATGGTCGCGATGATGCCGAGGCCGACGACAGTCCGCCACATCGAGCCGAAACCGCCGGCGAGCGACGTGCCGCCGACGACCACGATGGTCAACACGTCGAAGATGATGACCGGGTCCAGGTTCGCCTGAGCGGAGTTGAGCTGAGACGCCGTGAGCGTGCCAGCGACGCCCATGCAGACGCCGGACAGCACGTAGGTGCTGCCGATCACGGTGCGGACGCGGATGCCCGAGAGCCGGCTCGCCTCCCGGTTGCCGCCGACTGCGTAGATCGCCTCGCCGTAGACGGTCTTGGCGAGCACCAGTCCGCCGACCAGCAGGAAGCCGATCAGCATCATCCCCGAGAAGGGGAAGCCGTGCCAGCGGCCAGCGCCGAGATCGCCGAAGGCCATGTCGGGCACGACGAAGGCCGCGTTCTTGGTCACCACGTAGGTGACGCCCCCCAGGATGAACCCGGTGCCGACCGTGGTGATGAACGGGTTGATGTTGACGCCGACCACTAGCACCGCATTGAGGAGTCCGACGACGAATCCCGCCGCGATGGCGGCGAGGAAGGCGTAGGCCGGGTCCACCAAGATGCCGACCCCGGCGGCGACCACTGCGCAGAGTGAGTAACCGGAGGCGATTGAGAGATCGAAGCCGCCGGTCAGGATCACGTAGGTCATGCCCACCGCCATGATCCCGGCCGGCGCCCACTGGGACAGCATGTTGAAGATGTTGCCCTGGGAGAGGAATGCGGGATTGCCGATGGAGACGACGATGACCAGGATCACGAAGGCGACGATGATGCCGTAGGTGCGGAAGGCGGCGGCGCCATAGCGCTTGAGCAAGGTCGCGCCCCGCTCCGTCCGGCTGCCCGCTCCGGGAGGAGGCGGACTCTCGGTCATGCCGCGGCCTCGCCCTCGACGCCGAAGGTCATGGCGAGCACACGCTCCAGGGAGAGCTCCCCATATTCCAGGATCGCAGCCTGCCGCCCCTTGGCCAGCACCAGCACCCGGTCGGCAAGCTCCACCACCTCCTCGAGCTCCGACGACACCATGATGATGGCCATTCCCTCGTCGGCCAGGCGTCGCATGACGGCGAACATCTCGCCCTTCGCGCCGACATCGATGCCGCGCGTGGGCTCGTCCATCAGCAGCACGCGCGGCCGGCGGTGGAGCCACTTGCCGACGACGAGCTTCTGCTGATTGCCTCCGGAGAGCGTGCCGGTGGGTGCGCCCAGACGGCGCGGATCGAAGGCGAGCGAGGTGGCGATAACTTCTGCCGCCGACTTGCGTCGACCGCTGCGGACGATCGCGCCGGGCGCGAGGCCCCGCATGTCGGTCATGGTGACGTTGACGAAGCCGCTCTGGCTCAGCACCAGCCCCTGCCCCTTGCGGTCCTCGGGCGCGAGTGCGATGCCGAGCGCCAGCGCCCGGCCGACGGTGCGCGGTAGAGGCTGGGTGCGGCCGTCGATGGTGAGCGTTCCGCTGGCGCCGGGCTCGGTGCCCGCCAGGGCCCGCAGCAGCTCCGTCCTGCCGGCGCCCACCAGGCCCGCGATACCGAAAATCTCGCCGGCGCGAAGGACGAACGAGATGTCCTGAAGCTTGCCGGGCACCGTGACGCCTTCCACGCGCAGGAGCTCGTCGCCCTCGGAGGCGCGATGGCGCGCCGGTGGTGCGCGCAGCTCCGTCCCCAGCATGGTGTTGACCAGCTTCTCCTTGTCCCACGCACCGACAGCGGCCGTGGCGACCATCTCCCCGTCGCGCAGGACCGAGATGCGGTCGCACAGCCTGAGCACCTCATCCAGGTCGTGGGAGATGTAGATCACCGAGGTGCGCTCATCGCGGAGCCGGCCGACCGTCTCGTAAAGACGCTCGCGCTCGTTGGGGCCGAGCGACGCCGTGGGCTCGTCCATGATGAGAATGCGGTGGTCGGCCTGGAGCGCCCGCATGATCTCGAGCATCTGCTGGTTCGCCACCGACAGATCGCCGGCGCGGGCACGGGGCTGGATGTCGACGCCGAGACGGGCGCCGAGCTCCCGGAAGCGCTGTTCCATCGCGCGGCGGTTCACCATCGGCCCCCTGCGCATGGGGCGCCCGAGAAACACATTGGAGGCCGCGGACAAGTCGGCGACGACCGTCAGTTCCTGGTAGATCGCGGCGACGCCCGCGCGCTGCTGCGCGCGCGGCCCGTGCTGGTCGACCGCGTGGCCAAATATCTCGACGTTGCCCTTGTCGGCGCTATAGGCGCCGGTGAGCACCTTGATCAGCGTCGACTTTCCGGCGCCGTTCTCGCCGACGAGGCCGTGGACCTCGCCCTCGCGGAGCGTGAAGTCGACCTGCTTCAACGCCTGGACACCGGGGAACGACTTCGAAACTCGTTCGACGCGGACGGCGTCGGGTCCGGCGGACGATGGTGCGGGCGGATCGATCCGTGCCTCCACTCGTCATCCCGTCACGATCGGGCTCGTCCCGGTCGGCGCGGGAGCGCCGGGGCGGGGCGTGTGTCCCCGCCCCCGCAGCATGGCGCCGTCAGTACTTGGGTTCGGTCATCGTGTCGACGTTTTCCGGAGTGATGATGATCGTGCCGGGGCCGTCCGCCACCGCTGGAAGGTCCGCCTCGTTGATGTAGCCGTTGATCGGTTCGCCCTCGAGCGCGGCGATCAGCGCAACGGCCGCGTAGTACGACTCCTCCCAGGGCAGCAGCACCGTCGTCTCGTTGTAGGTGCCGGCTTTCACCTTGGCGATGCCGTCCTTGGTCGCGCCGATGGAATAGATGCGGACGTCCGTGCCCGGCGTCTTGCCGGCGGCCTCGATCGCCTGCTCGACGCCCCGCGACATGTCGTCCCATGACGAGAGGATCACCGTGATTTCGGGATGCGCGAGCAGAGCGTTCTGGATCTTCTCCAGGGCCACGCGCGGGTCGAAGTTCGCCGGCTGGTCCACGACGATCTCGGCATTCGGGAACTTCTCCGCGCCCTGCTGGATGGCCTTCTCCCAGAAGCCGAACAGGTCGGAGCCGACGAAACCGCCGACCGCCGCGACCTTGCAGGGCTCCGTGCAGGATGCGAGCGCGTGATCGACATGCGCATTGTAATAGGCCTGCCGCTGCATGGTGACCGTTGCCGCCAGCCCCTCGGAGTAGTCGGCGTCCTCGCACATCGGCAGGTCGAGCGAGACGGTGGGCTCGTCGAGCGGCTCAAGATGGCGCTTCCACATCGAGCAGGCGGGCGCGGCCGCCGTCGGCGCGAACAGGTAGCCGTCGAAGCCCTCGGTGATCGCGTTCTGCACCTGCTTGATCTGTGCTGCCGGATTGAAGTTGGCGGCGAAGCGCTTGTAAGTGAAGCCGTACTTCTGTGCCGCCGCTTCGAGGCCGGCGCGCCGCGCCGAGCAATAGGGATTCTGGCCGCACTCGGTCAGATAGGCGATCCGGTAGGCCTTGGACGGCGTTATGTTCCGCGCGTCGAACTCCAGAATCTTCTCGGCGTTCTCGACGGGGTCGTCCGCCACCGCAGAAGTGGCGCCGAGCCCCGCGAGGAGAGCCACGCCCATTCCGACCGCGACGGCCGTCGTCAACGGACTCCTCAGCGCCCGACGCAATTTATGACCCATCTTCACCATGACATTACCTCCCTGGTTGAGATGGCTCCGATCGGCCGAGCAAATCCCACGGGTATCGGAGGTCGACCGGGAACCAACGCACATAATATCCAAGGTACCCCATTCGCTTGCGGCCCGCGAGCGCCGCCGATCAAGGGGTCTATTGAGGCGGCGCGTACGCGCGCCCGCCCTTCGTTGGACCGGAGCCGGAACGGATCATAAGGTAGCGGGCGAACGGTTGCGGACGAGAGGGACGAAGCCCATGGACGGCGTGCGCCTCGCAATTCTGAACAAGCGCTTCGAGGCCATCTGCCGGAAGATGGCCAACACGCTCTTCCGCACGGGCCGTTCCGGCGTGCTCAACACGGCGCGCGACTTCTCTTGTTGCATTGTCACTGCCGACTGCGATCTGCTGGCGACCGCCGAGAGCCTGCCGATCCATGTGCTGAGCGGCCCCGACCTGATGGCCGCCTCGATGAAGGAGTTTCACCCGGCGCTTCGGCGGGGCGATGCCTTCCTGCACAACTCGCCTTATCACGGCTGCTCGCACCCGGCAGACCACACGATCCTGGTGCCGGTGATCGACAACGATGGCCGGCACCGCTTTACGGTGCTGGCCAAGGCGCATCAGGCCGATTGCGGCAACTCCATCGCCACCACTTATCACGGCAGCGCGCGCGACGTGTACGAGGAAGGCGCGCTGATCTTCCCGGCAGTGCAGGTCCAGCGCGACTACGAGACCATCGACGACATCGTCCGCATGTGCCGGCTGCGCATCCGCGTGCCGGACCAGTGGTGGGGCGACTTCCTCGCCATGCTGGGTGCGGCGCGGGTGGGCGAGCGGGAGCTGATCGCGCTCGCCGAAGAGGCCGGTTGGGAGACGCTGGACCGCTTTGCGGCCGAGTGGTTCGACTACAGCGAGCGGCGCATGGTCGACGCGCTCCGGGGTCTACCCGCCGGCAGCCTCACGGTCGCCAGCGCCCACGATCCGATACCTGGTGCACCGGAGGGAGTGACCGTCAACGTGTCCGTGCGCGTCGACCCGGCCGAGGCGCGCATCGAGGTCGACCTCCGGGACAATATCGATTCCCTTCCCTTCGGCCTCAACATGAGCGAGGCCTGCGCGCGCACCTCGGCGATGGTGGGCATCTTCAACGCGCTGCCCCACACCGTGCCGCCCAACGCCGGCGCCTTCCGCCGCATCGACGTGAAGCTCCGGCAAGGCTGTGTCGTGGGCATCCCCGAGCATCCGACCTCATGCTCGGTCGCCACCACCAACGTCGCCGATCACATCGCCAACGGCGTGCAGCGCGCCATCGCCGAGCTCGGCGACGGTCACGGCATGGCCGAGGTCGGCGGTGTGATCCCGCCGAGTTGCGGCGTGATTTCGGGCACAGATCCGCGCAGCGGCGCGCCCTTCGTCAACCAGGTCTTCCTCGGCTTCGGCGCCGGCGCGGCGGCGCCCGGAACGGACGCCTGGATCACCGTCGCCCACGTCGGCAACGCCGGCCTCTGCTACCAGGACTCCATCGAGGTCGACGAGATGGTCTTTCCCATCACCGTGAAGGGCCGCCACTTCATCACCGACAGCGGCGGTGCCGGGCGCCAGCGCGGCGGGGCAGGGGCCTTCGTGGAGTTCGGCCCGGTCGAGGGCTGCTTGCTCGAGGTGGGCTATGTCAGCAACGGCGCGGTCAATCCGGCGAACGGCGCACGTGGCGGCGGCCAGGGCGCCGTCGCCCGTCAGTACCGCCGCAACCACAACGGTGAGCTGGTGGCTCTCGATGCCTGCGCCCAGGCGGCTGTGGCACCGGGTGAGACGATGGTCTCGATCTCCGCCGGGGGCGGCGGTTACGCCGCGCCCTACGCCCGGGAGCCCGAACGCGTGGCCTACGACGTGCGGGAGAAGTGGGTCTCGCCTGAGGCCGCCCGCGAGGTCTACCGCGTGGCCCTCGATCCCGCCGGCAACGTCGACGGGGCCGAAACCCGCCGGCTCAGGGCTGCGGCAGAGCCCGGCGCTCGGGTGCAGACTGCGGCGATGTGACCCCGGCGTTCACCCGTCGGCTTTGGGGCGTACCTCCTCGGCGAACCCGGTGATGACGTCGAGGGTTTCCTCCAGGGTCTCGCGCAGGACCTGAAGCAGGAGGTGGCGCACCCCGAGTTCGCGCATGGACTGGATGTCGCCTGCGACGTCGTCGGCCGAGCCCGTGAGCAGCATCCGCTCGCCGGTATCCGTCATGATCGGCTCCTCGCTGGCGCCGTACCACACGGCCCAGAAGGCGAGGTCGATGCTGGCCGGGTCGCGGCCCTCGGCTTCTGCCATGGCGCGGAGGTCGTCGAGGCCGGCGGCGAAGCGGCCCAGCGTGTCCATCGGAAAGCGCGGGTTGCAGCCGATCGGGAACCAGGCATCGCCGTAGCGCACGGTGCGGCGCTTGGCCGGCTTGCTTTCGCCGCCGACCCAGATGGGCGGATGCGGCTTCTGCACCGGCTTCGGGTGGAAGAGGATGTTGTCGAACGAGGTGAACTCGCCCTCGTACCTGGGCGTATCGGCGGTCCAGAGCTCCTTGTAGATGCGGAGGTACTCGTCGGTTGCCCGGCCGCGGGCCTCGAAAGGCGGCGCGCCGACGGGCGGGAACTCCTCGGCCATCCAGCCGGCGCCGACGCCCACGACCGCACGGCCGCCCGAAAGCAGGTCGATGGTGGAGAGAAGCTTCGCCGTCAGCACGGGATGGCGATAGGGGACCACCATCACCGAGGTGAGCAGCCGCATCTCCGTCGTGACGCCCGCGAGGTAAGCCATCAGCGCGAGCGGCTCCAGGCATTCGCCCGCGAGCAGAGTGGGGAAGGTGAGCGTGCCGTCGGGCGAGTAAGGGTAGGTCGAGTCGATGCCTGTGGGCACCACGATGTGATCCGGGATCGCAAGGATCCGGTAGCCCAGCTTTTCGCCATGCTGGGCGAGGGTCGCGATGTGCTCCGGCACGGCCAGAGGCCCGCCGTTGGGTACGTTGAAGCCGTATTCCATTCCCCTAATCCCGTCAGGTCTGATGAGTGCCGCGACATGGCGGCCTGGAGGGCAGTGACAGCGGTTCTAGCGCCATCCTGAGGGTTGCGGCAAGGATCGATCCCAGCGACAGGGCGCCGGCGTGTTCAGACGTAGCCGTTAGCCTGAAACCAGCGCAGCGCGTCTGCCAACGCCTGTTCGGCGGGGCGCGACGTGTAACCAAGTTCGCGCTCAGCCTTCGCGGACGAGAAAAACATCATCTTGCGCGCCATGCGCAAGCTGTCGCGGGTGAGCCGCGGCTCACCGCCCGCGACGCGCGCCCAAGCTTCGCCGGCGGCGGCCACCGGCGCGAGCAGCCGGTGTGAGAGCCGGATGCGCGGGGCGGGGCGCCCCGTGAGTTGCGCGAGGCACTCCAGAATTTCACGGAGCGTCATGTCCTCGCCGCCGAGGATGTAGCGCTCCCCTACGGTGCCACGCGCGAGCGCCTGCAGGTGGCCGGCGGCGCAATCGTCGACATGGACCACGTTGAGGCCAGTATCGACGTAGGCCGGCA
>JAPOPO010000232.1 GCA_026712885.1 Rhodospirillales bacterium
GATTGATGAGCGCCAGCAGGTCGGTGGGCGCCACCACCTCGCCGCCGCCGGCCCAGGCGGCCTCGGCTCCGTTGGCGGCCGGACAGATCAGGCCGCGCTCGCGCGCGTTGGCGCCGATGGCGGCCGGCAGCACGCCCGCGACCGGAATCAGCGCGCCGTCGAGGCCGAGCTCGCCGAGCGCGACGTAGGTGCCAAGATCCTCCGGCGCCAGCACCTCCATCGCCACCAGCAGCCCGAGCGCGATGGGAAGGTCGAAGTGGCTGCCCTCCTTCTGCATGTCCGCCGGCGCGAGGTTCACCGTGATCCGCCTCACCGGCAGCGCCAGACCGAGGCCGGCCAGCGCGCCCCGCACCCGCTCTCGGCTCTCCGCCACCGCCTTGTCGGGGAGTCCCACCACCATGAACGCAGGCAAGCCGCCGCCGATATGCACCTGCACGTCGACCGGCAACGCCTCGATCCCCTGGAAGGCGACGGTCTCGACGTGGGCAACCATGCGGCGACTCCGGCCGGCGTGACGGGCGCCCATCAGCGGCCGGGCGCGAGCGTTCGCCGGTAGTCATATCAAACTTGCTATGATTGCGCAGCTTCCACGGCAGCCAGCCGCGTTCGACGCTGGCCCGGCGGCGGGGCGGGGGCTATGCTCGTGCGATGCCCGGAACCGTCGAACACTGGGGCGCGAGCACCGATCTCGCGGTGCTGGACCGGCTCGTGCAGGTCAGCGGGCGTTCGCTGATCGACGTGGGCTGCGGCGGCGGCGCGCTGGCCCGCTCGCTCGCCGAGCGCGGCGCTACCGTGCTCGGCGTCGAGCCGGACCCGGTCCAGGCCGAGCGCAACCGTGCGGCACCGGGGACCGAGGGTGTGACCTTCGCCGAAGGGCGGGCCGAATCGCTTCCGGCGGCCGACGGCACGGTCGACGGGGGGATATTCGGGCGCTCCCTGCACCACGTGCCGCAAGCCGCCATGCGCCCCGCGCTCGCCGAGGCACGCCGCGTGCTCGCGCCGGGCGGCTTCGTCTACGTGATGGAGCCGGTGATGGAGGGGCCGTTCTCGGCCGTCATCAAGCCCTTCCACGACGAGACCGAGGTCCGCGCCCAGGCGCGCGAGGCGGTGTGCGAGTCGGCGCCACTCTTCACCCGCGCGCGGGTGGTCCACTACGAGATCGAGCGACGCTTCGAGAGTCACGACGAATTCGTCAATCTCTTCTCGGGCCTCACCTACAACAGCTACGGCGCCGACGCGGTGCGGAGCGAGACCGTGAAGCGCCTGTTCGAGGCCGGCCGCTCGGACGCCGGCGACTACGCCTTCGTGCAACCGATGCGGGTCGATCTACTCCACACCGACCCGGAATGAGCGACGCCGGCGCTCTCGCGCTCTTCTCCGTATCCGAGATGTATGCGGCCGATGCCGCGGCGGCGCGTGCGGGCACACCGGGACTCACGCTGATGGAGAATGCCGGCCGGGCGGTGGCTCAGGCCATCGTGCGGCGCTGGGCGCCCCGGCCCGTGGCGGTGCTCTGCGGCCCCGGCAACAACGGCGGCGACGGCTTCGTCGCCGCACGGCTGCTAGCGGAGGCCGGCTGGCCGGTGCGTCTCGGGCTGTTGGGCCTTCGCGAGCGCCTCAAGGGCGACGCTGCGACCATGGCCCAGCGTTGGGAGCACCCTGTCGCACCGCTTGATCCAGCGCTGCTCGAGGGCGAGCCGCTGGTGGTCGATGCGCTGTTCGGCGCCGGCCTGGCGCGGCCACTGGAAGGCGTGGCGCTGGAGCTCGCCCAGACCTGTGCTGCGCGCGGTCTCGTCTGCGTCGCGGTCGATGCGCCGAGCGGCGTCCACGGCGATACCGGAGACGTCCTGGGCGGGTCTTTCAAGGCGGCTGTGACCGTGACCTTCGGCCGGCGCAAGTACGGGCACCTGCTGCTGCCGGGGCGCGCGCGTGCCGGAGAGGTGGTGGTCGCCGACATCGGCATTCCGGAGGCGGCGATCGACGAGCTGGGGCTTCGGGTGCACGTGAACGCGCCGGCGCTCTGGCGAGGGCTGCTGCCCGGCCCTGAAGCGGCCGATCACAAGTACAGCCGCGGTCATGCCCTGGTGGTGGGCGGCGACGGCGCGCATTCCGGCGCGGCGCGGCTCGCGGCCCGGGCGGCGCTCCGCATCGGTGCCGGACTGGTCACGGTCCACGCACCCGCAGCCGCGCTGCCCGTCTACGCCGCTCAGCTGACCGCCGTCATGGTTGCGTCCCTGAACGACCTGGGGACGGCGCTTGCCGACGAGCGCCGCAACGCGCTGCTGATCGGCCCCGGCTGCGGTGTGAGTCCCGCAACCCGCGCCCGCACGCTCCAGGCGCTTGGGGCGGGAAAGCGCTGCGTGCTGGACGCCGACGCGCTCACAGCGTTTCAGGACGAGCCGGCGGCGCTCTTCGCGGCGCTCGGCCCCGATGCGGTGCTGACCCCGCACGAGGGCGAGTACCGGCGCCTCTTCGCCCACGAGGGCGACAAACTCTCTCGCGCCCGCACCGCTGCGACGCAGTGCGGGGCCGTGGTGGTGCTGAAGGGCGCCGACAGCGTGATCGCGGCACCGGACGGCCGCGCGGCGATCAATGCCAACGCGCCGCCCACCCTGGCGACGGCAGGCTCGGGCGACGTTCTGGCCGGCTTCATTCTCGGCCTGCTGGCGCAGGGAATGACGGCGTTCGAGGCGGCGGGCGCGGGTGTCTGGCTGCACGGTGCCGCCGCCGCCGCCTTCGGCCCCGGTTTGATCGCCGAGGACCTGAGCGAATCGTTGCCGGGCGTGCTCCTAGACTTGGCAGTGTGAGCAGATGACGACTCGAGCGGTACAGAAGCGGGCGAGACCAGCAGCACGGGCCTTGCCGCTCCTGAGGGAGAAAATCCACTACATCAAGTGACTATGGGCGTTACTTCAGACGGGTGTGATGACGCTTTGCGAGCACATTTGACAGCCCTGGCGAACGTGGTCAAGGTTCGCGAAAATGTGAATCCGAGGACAGGGATCGGACGATGCGGCACGAGTGGAGAGCTACGCGTGAAACGTTGCCTGGCTTCTCTCGCCTAGGCCTCGCACCCTTCAGATTCGCCGGCAAACCCCGCTGGAGGACCATCGGTCTGGTCCTCATGTTCACGGTCTCGCTGGTGTTCGTGGTGCCGCAGGCATACGCCGCGGTGACCGCCGAGACGCAATTCATCCTCAACAGCTTCTCGTTCCTCATCTGGGGC
>JAPOPO010000294.1 GCA_026712885.1 Rhodospirillales bacterium
CTACGGGCGGACCAGACTCGCCGAGGTCGCGGCCGAGGAAATGTCGCGCATCGGCTTCTTCCACACCTTCGGCGGCGCCTCGAACGAGCCGCAGATCAGGCTCGCCGAGAAGCTGCTCTCGCTGCTCCACGAGCACGCCGACTGCCACCACATCGGCAAGGTGTTCTTCGGCCTTTCGGGTTCGGACGGGAACGACACCCAGTTCAAGCTGGTCCGCTACTACAACAACCTGCGCGGCCGGCCCGAGAAGAAGAAGATCATCTCGCGCCTCGGCGCCTACCACGGCGTCACCGCGGCGGCCGGGAGCCTCACCGGCATTCCGCTCTACCACAAGGCGTTCGACCTGCCCTTCGAGGGGGTGCTGCATACCGATTGCCCGCACTACTGGCGGGAAGGCCTGGAGGGCGAGAGCGAGGAGGAGTTCGCCGACCGTATGGCCGCATCGCTGGAAGCCATGATCGAGCGGGAAGGGCCGGAGACCATCGCGGCCTTCATCGCGGAGCCGGTGATGGGTACCGGCGGCGTGATCATCCCGGGCGGCGGCTACTACGACAAGGTGCAGGCGATCCTGAAGAAGCACGACATCCTCTTCATCGCCGACGAGGTGATCTGCGGCTTCGGGCGCCTCGGCACTTGGTTCGGCGCGAGCTACTTCGGGCTCAAGCCCGACATGATGACCTTCGCCAAGGGGCTCACCAGCGCCTACTTCCCGATGTCGGCGGTCGCGATCTCTGACGACGTTTGGAAGGTGCTGGCGGACGGCACGCCCGAGGTCGGCATGTTCGCCCACGGCTTCACCTATTCGGGCCACCCGGTGGGCGGCGCGGTCGGTCTCGCCAACCTGGAAATCATGGAGAGCGAGAATCTGGTCGTCAACTCGGCCGAGGTCGGCGCCTACTTCAAGCAATGCCTGATCGAGCGGGTGGGCGATCACCCCAATGTCGGCGATATCCGCGGCGCGGGCCTCATGCTGGGCGTCGAATATGTCGCCGAGCGCGGGAGCAAGGCCGCGCCGGACATGACCCCGCCGGCGCATCGGCGCGTCTCGGCCGCCGCGCAAGAGCGCGGCCTGCTCACGCGAGGGCTGCCCTTCCTGCCGGTCAACGCCTTCTCGCCGCCGCTCACGTTTACGCGGGCGGATGTCGACGAGACCGTCGGCATCTTCGGCGAGGCCGTGGAAAGCGTCTTCGGCAAAGGCTGAGCCCTCGCCTACAGGGGCTCCACCGTGGGGCTCCGAATCTCCGTCGATACCGGCGGCACCTTTACCGATGTCGTGGCCGGCGGTGACGGGCGGGAGGTGGTCGGCAAGGCGCCGACCACGCCCGACCGCATCTTCGTCGGTATGCAGGGCGCGCTGGAGAACGCGGCCGAGCAGCTGGGCCTGAGCCTGCCCGAGCTGCTGGGCGAGACAGATTTGCTGATCTACGGCACGACGCGGTCCACCAATGCGATCGTGCAGGGCGCGGTCGCCAAGACCGCGTTTCTGGTCACGGCCGGCTTCCCCGACATTCTGGTGCTGAAGGAGGGCGGCAAGCACGGGGTCCACGACTTCGAGACCGACTACCCGGACCCCTACATCCCCCAGGCCCACACCTTCGAGATCGACGAGCGGATCGATTCCGAGGGCGGCGTGGTGGCGCCGCTCGATCGCGAGCAGGCGCGCGCGGCGCTCGGGCTGGTCAAGGAGCGCGGCTTCGAGGCGGTCGCCGTCTGCCTGCTGTGGGCGGTCGCGAATTCCGCGCACGAGCAGGCGCTGGCCGCGCTGATCGAGGAGGTTCTCCCCGGCGTCCCCTACACGCTCTCGCACCGGCTGATCCCGATCGTGCGCGAGTACCGGCGCGCGTCGGCGACCGCCATCGACGCCTCGCTCAAGCCGCTCATGCAGGCGCACCTCCAGGGCATGGAGGACGATCTGCGCGAAGCCGGCTGCAGGGGCGAAATCCTGGTGAGCACCTCCGTCGGCGGCTGCATGCACGTGGACGAGCTGGTGGAGCGTCCCATCCACACGGTCAAGTCCGGCCCTGCCATGGCGCCGGTGGCGGCCCTGGCCTATTCGCAGATGGAGGGTTTTGGCGACGATGTGATCGTCTGCGACACCGGCGGCACCACCTTCGACGTGAGCCTGGTGCGTGACGGCGCGGTCAAGCAGACCCGGGAGACCTGGATCGGCGGTCTATGGACCGGCCATATCCTGGCGATCTCCTCGGTCGACGTGCGCAGCATCGGCGCCGGCGGCGGCTCGATTGCCTGGATCGATCCGGGTGGCTTGCTCCGGGTGGGCCCGCGCAGCGCGGGCGCGGTGCCGGGCCCGGCCTGCTACGGCACCGGCGGCACCGAGCCCACGGTGACCGACGCGGCGCTGCTGCTCGGCTTTCTCGACCCCGACTACTTTCTCGGCGGGCGGCTTGCCCTCGACATCGACGCGGCGCGCCGCGCGGTGGGCACGCTCGCAGATCAGCTCGGCAAGTCCCTCGACGACGGCGCGCACGCCATCATGAGCCTCGCCAATGAGCTTATGATCAAGGCGATTCAGGACATCACCGTGACCGAAGGCTTCAACCCGCAAGAGTGCACGCTTGTCGCAGGCGGGGGCGCAGCAGGCCTCGGCGTCATGGCGATCGCGGGCGAGCTCGGCTGCGAGCGGGTGATTCTGCCGCGCACGGCTGCCGTGCTCAGCGCCTGCGGGATGCAGGTCTCGGACGTGATTCACGAGCACTCGGCGAGCATGGTCACGCGCTCCGCCGGCTTCGACTTCGAAGGCGTGAACGCCGTGCTCGATTCGATCGACGCCGAGCTCGAGCGCTTTGCTGCCACCCTCGGGGAACGCGGGCTCGAGACCATGCGCATCGAGCGCTTCGTCGAGGCGCGCTACCTGTTCCAAGTGTGGGAGCTCGACGTGGCGCTGCCGGTCGAGCGCTTCGAGAACGAACGCGACGTCGCCGCCCTGATCGAGCGCTTCCATGCCACGCACGAGCAGGTTTTCGCCGTGCGCGATCCCGACAGCATCCTCGAATGCCTCAATTGGAAGGGGCGGGTCTCCGTCGGGCTCGACGCCGCTGCCCGGCCGCCGTCGATCGCCGGCGCCGCCGGGCCGCCGGAGCCGGACAGCCGCCGGCCCGCCTATTTCGGCGGCGGCGCGCGCGTGGACACGCCGATCTATCTCGGCCGCAACCTGAGCCGCGGCGCGGCGATCCAAGGACCCGCGATCATCGAAGAGCCGACCACCACCATCGTGGTCGACCCTGGCACGCGGACTTGGCTGAGCGAGGCCGGCAACTTCATCCTGGAGGCCTGCTGAGATGACTCAGCCCGAGCAACCGCCCGAGGCGCTGGACCCGGTCCTTCTCTCGGTGCTCTCCAACCGGCTGGACGGCATCGTGCGCGAAATGTCGAACACGCTGCTCAAGGCCGCGCGCTCGGCGGTGATCGCCGTGGCGCGGGACTTCTCCTGCGCGATCTGCACCGCCGACAACCAGCTGCTGGCGACGGCGGAGGGCCTGCCGGTCCATATCTTCGGCTCGCATCTGCAGACGAAGGCCATGACCGCGCTGCACAACGACCTCGCCGAAGGAGACGCCTTCCTCCACAACGACCCTTACCTCGGCAACACCCACCCGGCCGACCACGCGGTGCTGGTGCCGGTCTTCATCGACGGCGAGCACCTGTTCACCGCCTGCGCCAAGGGGCATCAGGCGGACATCGGCAACAGCATCCCGACCACCTATCACGCCGCGGCCAAGGACGTGTACGAGGAGGGCTCGCTGATCTTCCCTTGCGTCCGCGTGCAGCGCGACTACGAGATGGTCGACGACGTAATCCGCATGTGCCGCAGGCGCATCCGGGTGCCGGAGCAGTGGTACGGTGACTTCCTGGCCGAGCTTGGGGCGGCGCGCATCGCCGAGCGGCGCCTGAAGGAGCTCTGCGACAAGTACGGCAAGGACACCATCAAGACCTTCATCCGCGAATGGTTCGACTACTCGGAACGCCGCATGGTGCAGGCGATTCGGGACTTGCCGAAGGCCGAGGTCGAGGCCGAGGGCGCCCACGACCCCTTCGAGCCCTTCCTGCCCGACGGTATCCCGATCAAGGTCCAGCTCCGCATCGATCCCGACGAGGGCCGGGTCACCATCGACCTCCGCGACAACATCGACTGCGTCGATTGCGGCCTCAACGAATCGGAGGCCTGCGCGATCAACAACGTCGTGGCCGGGCTCTTCAACTGCTTGGGCCCGGAGATTCCGCACAACGGCGGGTCGTTCCGCCGCGTGGACGTGCTGCTGCGCGACGGCTGCGTCGTCGGCCGCCCGTCCTTTCCCCATTCGACTTCGATGGCGACCACCAACGTCGCCGACCGCCTGGTCAACATCACCCACTCGGCGATGGCGCGGCTCGGCGACGGTTACGGCCTGGCGGAAGGCGGCAGCGCCATGGGCTCCGGCGGCGCGGTCATCAGCGGCGCAGATTTTCGGCGCGGCGGCGATCCCTATATCAACCAGCTCATGATGCTGGTGAACGGCGGGCCTGCCGGGCCCAAGGCCGACGGCTGGGTCACCTACGTGCTGCCGGTGGTCTCCGGCCTCATGTATCGGGACAGCATCGAGCTCGCGGAAGTGAAGCACCCGATGCTGTTCAGGACCGTGCGCCTCATGCCTGGCACCGGCGGCGCCGGGCGCCATCGCGGCGGCCCCGCCTGCGAGGTCGTCTACGGGCCGCGCGAGGACCCGATGACGGTGGTGATCCCCTCCGACTGTCAGGTCAACCCGGCGCGGGGCGCCCAGGGTGGCCACGACGGCGCGCCGGCGGTCCAGTTCAAGGTCGGCGCCAATGGCGATCAGACCAAGCTCCCCAACGTCGTGCAGCTCGACCTCCTGCCCGGCGAGCTGATTCGCGGTTTCGATGCCGGCGGCGGCGGGTACGGCGATCCGACGGAGCGCGATCCGGAGCGGGTGCGCATGGATGTCGCACGCGGCTGGGAGACGCCGGAGCGCGCCCGCGAGGTCTACGGTGTCGTGCTTACCGGGGACCGCGAAACCGATTCGCTGGCGGTGGATCGAGCGGCGACGGAGGCGGCGCGGGCGGCAGCTTTCTGAGAGAAAGCCACCTCGCCCTGCTTCTCTCCGCCCTACAAAACGATGACGGCAAACGGGGGCGAAGAATGACAAGCGTAACAGCGGGGTTGAGGATGCCAGGAAGTGCCGCCGCAGCATCCACGATTTGCGTTCTTGCTCTGGTCGCCTTGCTCGCGCTCAGCGGTTGCGGCACCGGGCCGCTCTCCCCCATGGACGAGCCCACACGGGCCGTCGGCGACGTAGAGGTCTGGAAAAGCCGGATGGGAACCACCACTCACACGCTCGTGGCGATGGATGCCGACTCGATTCGCTACGAGGTGGCTGAGAGCGGCTGCACCTACACAAGGCCGCGAGATGGCGTCTCGCCATGGACGGCGTGGGAGAACTGCCGGCGCATTCCCGACGGTACCCAGACTGTCACCCTGACTTCCGGGCGAGTGTGGCCGCTCAAGATCGGACGGACGTGGCGCTACCAAAGAGCCGGATCGGACTCGAGCGGCGACCGGTGGAATGAGGACGTGCAGTGCAAGGTCACGAAGCAAAAGCGCGTGGAGCGCTCGGTCGGCTTCTTCCGTACATTTTACACGATATGCGAGTCCGAGACCGAAAGGCGCGTTCTCTATATTTCGCCCGACCTCGGGCGAAGCATCCGCATCTGGTACACGCGCCTCGACCGGTCAGCGCCGCCCGAAAAGCGGGACTTGGTGCGCTTCACACCCGGAAAGTAGAGAGTTGGCGGCACCCCCTCCTTAGCGTCTTGCCCTTGCCTACGGCCCGTGCTAACCCTGTCGCCGCTCGCGGCAACCGCCGCGAGCATGTCGTGACAGTTGCTCGATTCCGGGTTCTCGTAAGCAATCCCGTCAGACAATCCGAAGGGTCCGACCATGGCAGACGCGGCGCAGCCCTCAGATAGCTCGTCTGAGCACGCGGGCACGCGACGCGACTTCCTGGTGCTGGCAGCGGGCGCCATGGGCGGCATGGCGGTGGTGGGCATCACCTGGCCGCTGATCGAGACCATGAACCCCTCGGCCGACGTGCTGGCGTTGGCCTCGACCGAGGTCGATCTTTCTGCAATCGAGGAAGGCCAGACCATCGTCGTCAAGTGGCGCGGCCGGCCCGTCTTCGTGCGCTATCGCACGGCTGAAGAGATCGCCGCTGCGCAGGAGACACCGCTTGGCGACCTCTCCGATCCGCAGCCGGATTCGGAGCGGGCGCCGCAGGCGCAATGGCTGATCGTGGAGGGTGTTTGCACCCACCTCGGCTGCGTGCCGCTCGGCTCCAAGATCGGCGACCCGCGGGGCGAGTTCGGCGGCTGGTTCTGCCCCTGCCACGGCTCGCACTACGACACCTCCGGCCGCATCCGCAAGGGGCCGGCGCCGGCCAATCTACCCGTGCCGAGCTACGAGTTCCTCGATGACACGCTGGTTCGGATCGGGTAGGGGACCGCGCCGGATGACGACACCCATTCCGCAGAACCGCGTTGCCCAGTGGATCGAGTACCGACTGCCGATCTTCAGCTGGACCAATGCGCACCTCATCGACTATCCGGCGCCGCGCAACCTGAACTACTGGTGGAACTTCGGTTCCCTCGCCGGGATCATGCTGGTGGTGCAGATCATCACCGGCGTGGTGCTGGCGATGCACTACACGCCGCATGCAGACCACGCTTTCGATTCGGTCGAGCACATCATGCGCGACGTGGAGTGGGGCTGGCTCATGCGCTACCTCCACGCCAACGGCGCCTCGATGTTCTTCGCCGTGGTCTACATCCACCTCTTCC
>JAPOPO010000160.1 GCA_026712885.1 Rhodospirillales bacterium
CTGCGGTCCCTCGGGACCCGCAGGGCCGGCCTCGCCCTGCCCACCCTTCGGACCCGGATCGCCCTGAGGCCCCGCAGGACCCTGCGCGCCGTCGTCGCCGTCGTCGCCCGGAAATCCCCTCTGGCCCGGATTGCCCTGAGCGCCGTCCTCGCCGTCCTCGCCCGGCTGGCCCTTGCGCCCGGGTGTCCCCTCCACGCCCTGCGGACCCGGAGCGCCCTGCGGACCCGCCACGGTGCTGGCCGCGCCCTCAGGCCCTTGCGGGCCAGCCGGACCCTGTCCGCCCGGCTTACCCGTCTGGCCTCGATTACCCGGAGGACCTTGGGGGCCGGGCGGCCCTTCTAGGCCCGGCGGACCGGGCGCCCCCTGCGCCTGCGCGTCCCCGGCGTGCAGCGGGCCCAGGGCGACCGCGGATGCGCTGCTGAGGGCGGCGATCTTGATGCCGACGCCGGAGTTGAGACCGATCGACGCCATCGACATGAGGGCCATGACGCCGACGGTCGCCCGCTTGCGGCGGTCGGCCGAAAGCTTGCGCTCTTCCGGGGACGCTCCCTTGCTCCCGGAGGACGGCGCCCACCAGTTCGGCCCGCGCGGGCTCCCGCGCAAGGCGGGCATGCCACGCTTTCCGTCTTGCCCCTTGGAAACCAAAAGCCCCCCCAACCGCCTCGATTAGAACCGAGTACGATTACCGAGTTTAGAGATACCAAATGTTCCCGAGTGTTCGCAAGATGCCGTTAGTCAGTCAGCCGGGGTCCCACTCGCCGACTGCGATGCTATCCGCGAAGCGTGTCGCAAGAGTGCGAGGCGCCGTTTTCCGGACCGTTGGACGTCGAGAAGACGCGCGTCGACGGCAAGCGCAAGTTACATGTGGAGGACGCAGCGGGAAGAGCTGACGGAGCGCGGGTGCGGCAAGGTGGCGGTCGCGGGCGTGGAGAACCGCGAAACCAGCCGGGCCCGGCTTCTAGCCGGCCTTCGCCTTCTGCACGGTCTCGAAATATGTCTCGAACCCCGTCCAATCCCGCTGCGCCTTTTCGACAGGGAGACCAGGCGGAACGATCGGGCAAAGATCCTCGTGCGCCGCGCGTCTGCCCTCCTGGACGTGCCGTGCATTGCCATAGGCGTAGGAGTCGCCGAAGTAGCCGGCGCGCCACGCTTCGTGCTGGCGTCCGAACCGGCCCTGTTCGTGCTTCTCCGCTGCGTCATGCAGATCGGACAGCGTAAACTCCGGCGGCAGACCGAGCATGAAGGCGTAGCGCGCCCGCGCCCGGAAATGCGGATCGCCGTGGTTTCTTGATGGGTCTTGCCCCGGCGGGCCTTTCTCGCCCGGCGGACCTTCCTCGCCCGGCGGGCCTTCCTCGCCCGGCAGACCCGGCTCATCGGCATGGCCGAAGAGACCGTCGTAAGCTGCGAGCGCCGCCACGCCCGACCTCATTGCGGCCCATGACGCCCCTTCACCTTGTTCCGGACCTGATGGAACGGGCCCGTGCAGACGCAATATTTCGCGCACCGCCTCTGCAAGCTGGACAACGCCGGAAACGCGGTCCCGAATCGCCTGTTCGACTGCGTGGGGCGGCAGATCGAATTGTCGGCATAGATCATCCACGGAATATCCTAAAAGGAAGCGTCCGATCATGGTGTCCGCCATAGCCTGTCTCCGATCGCCAATGTTGCTATTGCCTGGGCGTTTCCCTCGACACTTTCGGGAGCGCCGTGCGCGCCTGCGCGGCCGTGATTACGGAACCATCCACGCGCACTCTCGCAGGATCAGCGCCCGGTCGCTGGCGGCGTAGAGGCCCCATAGCAGCTCATAGAGGCCGTCCACGCGCTCCTGCATGGTGGTCTCGCGCATGAGGGCCGCAACGGCGTTTCGTGCGCAATCTTCGAGCATCTTCACGCGCGGGTGCTGATCTGCCGGCGCTGGCCCCGCCTGCGCGAGGAACACCGCAACCGCAAGGGCGACAGGTGCAAGTCTCATTTCGTTTCCCTTCTCGTTGCGCCCGCCGCAGAGCCGGACCCCGGCCGCCCGGTTCCTCGCACAAGACGATGTTGCGTCTTGTGACCGGGCGGGCAGCTACACGCGGGCCGATCCTGTCGTACCGACGCGCGGCGCTTGTGTTGCAACGGGCGCGCAGCATGGTGGCATGCCGCCCGTTCCCGTGCAATCCTGCGGTCAATGGACTACGCCTTCGATCCCGTGACGATAGGGGACCCGCGCCGGCGGTCGATCGCGAGGCCGCCGGCCTCGAACGTCGACCGCAACGCCGCGCATTCGACGGCGGCCGTGGCGTTCGCCGACATCTCGGTCGGCCCGGAGGGGACGTTCGCGGCTGGCCAGGCGGGTAACCACATCCAGGGCGGCTTCTACGGGCCGTGGCACGCGGAGACGGCGGGCATCTTCGAGCGCTCCAACATCGTCGGCGGCTTCGGGGCGAAGAGACAATTGCGGCGGAGCATGCAGGGGAACAGGAGGCTTGAAACGATGCCCGGACCGTACGGACCGTACAGATGCGTTGCGGTG
This sequence comes from Rhodospirillales bacterium, assembly GCA_026712885.1. Classification (GTDB taxonomy): domain Bacteria; phylum Pseudomonadota; class Alphaproteobacteria; order UBA828; family UBA828; genus WTGU01. The sequence goes on from JAPOPO010000160.1 coordinate 2,516, forward strand.
CTGGCCCTGTCGCTCGGCCTTTCGGCCTGCGGCAGCGGTTTCGCCGATGGCACGAAGGGCCACGGCGCCGCGACCGTCCCCGACCGATTGCTCCACCTGCGCGCGAGCATCGACAATCTCGATGCGGCGGTCATCCGGCTCCTTGCGGAGCGCTTCAGGGTGACGCGCGACGTGGGCCACCTCAAGGCCGAACGGGCGCTGCCGCCGTCCGATCCACAGCGCGAGGCGCACCAGATCGCGCGCCTGCGCAGGCTGGCCGCCGAGGCCGGGCTGGACCCGGACCTTGCCGAGAGGTTTCACGCGTTCGTCGTTGCCGAAGTCATACGAAGTCACAAGGCCGTCGCGGCGTCTCGGCCAGCGGTGCGGTGAGGCGCGGCCGGACAGCGCGCGAACGGATGCCGCCGTCTTCGAAGATCGGC
>JAPOPO010000298.1 GCA_026712885.1 Rhodospirillales bacterium
ACCATCGACGGCACCAGCGGCGAGCTGCTGGAAGGCGCGGTGCCGACCATCGAGCCCGCGCTCTCCGACGACTTCACCACTCTCATGGGCTGGGCGGACCGCGCGCGGCGCCTGCGCATCCGCGCCAACGCCGAGACGACCGAGGATGCCGAGACCGCGCTCCGCTTCGGCGCGGAGGGGATCGGCCTCTGCCGCACGGAGCACATGTTCTTTGACGACGAGCGCATTGTCGCAGTGCGCGAGATGATCGTGGCGACGGATGCGGACGGCCGGCGCGCCGCACTCGCCAAGCTGCTGCCGGCGCAGCGCAGCGATTTCGCCGCGCTCTTCCGCCTCATGGCGGGCCTCCCGGTGACGATCCGCCTGCTCGACCCCCCCTTACACGAGTTCCTGCCCCGCTCCGATGCCGAGATCGCGAGCGTCGCCCAGGCCGCCGGGGTCACGTTCGAGGCCCTGCGCGCGCGCATCGCGCAACTGCACGAGATCAACCCCATGCTGGGGCACCGCGGCTGCCGCCTCGGTATCTCCTACCCCGAGATCTACGAGATGCAGGCGCGCGCCATCTTCGAAGCGGCGGCAGAGGCCGGCGGCGCGCAGCCGGTCGAGCTCGAGATCATGATTCCCCTGGTGGCGACCAGGCGCGAGCTCGACATCCTCAAGGACGCGATCGAGCGCGTGCACGAGGCGGTGGCACAGGAGACCGGCGCGGAGATCGCCTATTCCGTCGGCACCATGATCGAGCTGCCGCGCGCGGCGCTGCGCGCCGGCGAGATCGCCGAGAGCGCGTCCTTCTTCAGCTTCGGCACCAACGATCTGACACAGACGACCTTCGGCATCTCGCGCGACGATGCGGCGAGCTTTGTCGGGGATTACGAGCGGGCCGGCATTCTGCCGCGCGATCCCTTCGTCACCATCGACCCCGACGGCGTCGGCGAGTTGGTCCGCATCGCGGCCGAGCGTGGCCGCGAGACCCGCGCCGACCTCAAGCTCGGCATATGCGGCGAGCACGGCGGCGATCCGGACTCGATCGCATTCTTCGAAGACGTCGGCCTCGACTACGTCTCCTGCTCGCCCTACCGCGTGCCGGTGGCGCGGCTTGCCGCAGCCCAGGCCGCCATCGCGCGGGGTGGAGACACCGATACCCTCAAGGAAGATCGGGAGGGATAACCCGTGCCTCGCCTGCGGTGAGCGGTTCTCCCGCCTCGGCAGCCGCGGCGATCCTCTCCAGGCGCAGCACCGCCAGCGCGGCATCGTCCAGGCCTGAGCGGATCTCGCCCACCTCCCGCTCGCCCGCCATGATCGGCGTGCCGGCCGGCGGTAGCGGCCCTTCCAGCCCCACGCGCGCGAGGTGCCGGCGCACCAGGCCGCGATGCTTGGTGCGCGCCGTCAGCTCCTGGCCGACGTAGCAGCCCTTCTCGAAATCGACGCCGTTGAGCGTCTCGAAGCCGCACTCCATCAGCGTCGCCCGGCCGACCTCCATGTCGCGGCTGCCGTCGGGCGCGCCGTGGGCAATGCGGTGGCGCTCGTAGTCGGTGGTGTGACCCTTGTTGAAGCCCGCCTGTTCCAGAAACGCGAGGTGCGCGTCACGCGGCAGGACCGCGCGAAGCCCGAGCGCCGCATTCCTCGGATCGCGCATGATGGTGCCGCCTTCGCAGGGCGCTGCGCTGCCGTCGCCGGGCGGCAAGTCGAACACACCGTCAGCGCCCTCGCCCCCGAAGAGCGCCACCACCTGAACATCCTCAGTCGCGTCAGCGAGCTGGACGTCGGCGCGCAGCCTGTAGGCCACCAGCCGTCCTCCGAGGTCGCCGACGCGCGGCCCCTCGCAGTCGAGCAGATAGCCGTCGCCCCGCCGCAGCACGAAGAAATCGTGCAGGAACTTGCCTTGGGGCGTCAGCAGCGCTGCATAGATGCCGCGCGCCGCGGTCACGCGCTCGATGTCGTTGGAGATCAGCCCCTGGAGGAAGGAGCCGGCCTCGGGGCCGTCCACGGAGACAACGCCGCGGCCGTCGAGAGGGACATAGAGAGGGGTGCTCATCGCCGAATTCCGGAGCCTTCCTCAGGTCGATTCAGCCTACGGGTAATATAGACCCGGCGCAGAGCGACCGCGAGATGGAGCCCGGCGCCTGAGGGGTATGAATGCGACAGGCGGTGTGCGAGTTTGGGGTATGACCGGCCTCACCCGCATCGGCCTCAACGTGCTCTCCGGCATGCCGCTCGACCGGGCGGCACACCTGCGTACCGACGCAGCATGGCTCGAGGCCCGCTTCGACGACCCGTCCACCCGATACATCCCGATTTGGCGGCAGAACGCCGTGGTCCGCTTGGGTCCCGAGCCTCGCCCCGTCATCCACTACCGCGAGACCCTGGACGGATTGCTCGACGACCCCGCCGAGCCCACGCTCTTGGGCGTGGAGGTCGAGGACGGCGCCGTCGGCGCGGCGCATTTCGTGGTCGATCTCTCCCATGTGGAGCCCCAGACTCTGCTCGCCCGCTCGCCCGGCGGCGAGATGATGGACTTGCGCGAGCTGGTGCAGATCGTGCCGGGGCCCGATTCGGCGTTGATCGCCTATGCGCGGGGGCTCACCTACTGGCACCGGCGGCATCGCTTCTGCGGTGCCTGCGGTGCGCCGGCACAAGTGCTGGAGGCCGGCCACCAACGGCGCTGCACCAACGAGGACTGCGGCGCTGTCCACTTTCCGCGCACCGACACGGCGGTGATCACGCTGGTCCATGACGGCGACGAATGCCTGCTCTGCCGCCAGTCGCGCTGGCCGCCGGGGATGCACTCGACCCTCGCCGGCTTCTTGGAGCCCGGCGAGAGCCTGGAAGAGTGCGTGGCCCGCGAGATCGAGGAGGAAAGCGGAATCCGCGTGGGCGATGTCCGCTACCACTCCTCGCAGCCCTGGCCCTTCCCCGGCACGCTCATGGTGGGCTTTATGGCCCGCGCGCTTTCCCGCGAAATTGCAGTCGACGAGACCGAGCTGGAGTACGCCCACTGGTATCCGCGGCGCGACCTGCTCTGCCGCCGGGACAATGATGAATTCCGGCTTCCGGGCCGTTATTCGATCTCCCGTCGCCTGATCGAGGACTGGCTCGCCGGCCGTATCCCCCCTTAATTCTGCCGCACTGTGGCGGGTGCGTTGACAGCAGCCCGGGGCCCGCTTATACAGCGGCGGCCCCGGCGAGCGCGAGAGAACGAGCCGGGGGCGGAGACGGGGCGTGAAACGGACCTATCAGCCGAGCAACATCGTGCGCAAGCGGCGCCACGGCTTCAGGCAGCGCATGAAATCCGTGGCCGGTCGGCGCGTGCTCGCGCGCAGGCGCGCCAAGGGGCGGAAGCGCCTGGCCGTCTAGAGTCGGCGAGGCTTGACCTCGTTCTTCGCTATTCCTCAGACACCTTGTTTGCATTCGGACGTCGTATGTCGGGGTGTGTGCAACCACATGTCATTGCTGGACCCGTTTACGCGCGATGCGTCGAAGGGGCGTGGGGGCAGGTTGAGATCGATGCGGATCGCCACACTCAAGAAGCGGTGCGACTTTCTGCGCGTGCGGGCAGCGGCACGACGCTGGGCCGCGCCGGGTCTGGTGCTGCAAGCGGCACCGATGCCCGACGCCGACGCCGAGGAGGGGCCGGTGCGGGTGGGCTACACCGCGAGCCGCAGGATCGGCAACGCGGTCGCGCGCAACCGCGCCAAGCGCCGATTGCGCGCGGCGGTGGCCCATGTTATGCCGGCCTCGGCGCAATGCGGCTGCGACTACGTCGTCATCGCGCGTGCCGCCACGTTGACCCGCCCGTTCGACGCCTTGATCGGCGATCTGGCCGCGGGGTTGGCGCGTGTTGGTGCGCGGGCGGGCGATCGAGCACCGGGCCGGAGCCGGCGGGCTGCCGCCGTCCGGTCGCGCGAAGCGGGCCGGAGAGCGGGAGACGCATGAAACCGATCGCGTTACTGATCGTGGGCCTGATCCGCGGATACCAGTATTTCATCTCGCCCCTCTTGCCGCCGAGCTGCCGCTTCGAGCCGACCTGCTCGCACTACGCGATGACCGCGCTGAGGCAACATGGCGTCGTCCTGGGCCTGGTACTCGCGACCTGGCGGATCCTGCGGTGCAATCCTTATTGCTCTGGCGGGATCGATGAGGTGCCCGAGCGCCCGCTGCGTTTCTCGCACACTTCCTGGAGGCGCGCCCCCCGCTGAGCGGGGCGGGCGAGCGATCCATGTTTGGCAGCGGCCAAGACAAACGCAATCTCATCATCGCGATCGGCGCGATATTCGTGGTCCTCGTCGGCTGGCAATTCCTCATGCCGGCGCTGTTCCCGCCGGATGAGCGGCCGCAACGCGTTGCGGAGCAGCCCGCACTGGGGACGGCACCGCCGTCTCTCGATCAAGTGGTGCTCGATGCAGACGACCCGGCCCAGGCCGGGCTGGGCCAGGCCGGCATCGACAGCCCCCGCATCCAGATCGAGTCACCACGCCTCAGTGGCTCGATCGCGCGCCTCGGCGGGCGCATCGATTCCATCACGCTCCTCGACTACCGCGAAGAGGCGGACGAGGAGAGCCCGAACATCGTGCTGCTCCAGCCTCGCGATGCGGTGCGTCCCTATTTCGCGGACTTCGGCTGGATATCGGCGAACGAGGGCATTGCGCTCCCCCAACCCGACACCCTCTGGGATGCCGACAAGCTCACCCTCTCGCCCGGCCGACCGGTCACCCTCCGCTGGGACAACGGCGCCGGGCTTCGGTTCACGCGCAAGATCGATATCGACGAGAACTTCGTCTTCACCGTCACCCAATCGGTGCTGAACACCACCGGCGCGCCGCTCGCGCTCACGCCTTATTCGCGAATTGCGCGGTTCAGTGACGCCACCGAGTCCATCCTGCCGTTCAAGCCGCTCTTCATCTTCCAGGACGGCGCCCTCGGCGTCTTCGGCGAGGACTATCGCGACGCCGACTACGACGACATGCGCGACGCCTACGACGCCAGGGTGGAGAACCCCCGCGCTGGCACCGATTACCGCTACGACGCCACCGGCGGCTGGATGGGATTGACCGACAAGTACTGGCTGGTGGCGCTGATCCCCGATCAGCAAGTACCGTTCCAAGCGAGCTTCGAGTATTGGCCGGTCGACGGCGGCACGGAAGATTCCTTCCAGACCATCTACGAGGCCGAGCCGCTCACAGTGAGTCCGGGGCAGGCGGTCTCGCTCACCTCGCACCTGTTCACCGGCGCCAAGGAGATCAGGCTCCTCGATGACTACGAGGAGGCGCTGGGTGTGGATCGCCTGGACCTCGCGGTTGACTTCGGCCCGGCGTGGTTCCTGTCGAAGCCGATGTTCTACGTCATCGACTTCTTCAACCGGGCGACCGGCAACTTCGGCGTCGCCATCCTGCTGCTGACCATCTGCGTGCGGGTGCTTCTGTTCCCGCTGGCCAACAAGGCCTACGCGTCCATGAGCCGGATGCGCAAGCTGCAGCCGGAGATGATCCGCCTGCGCGAGCGCTTCAAGGACGACAAGCAGCGGATG
>JAPOPO010000057.1 GCA_026712885.1 Rhodospirillales bacterium
AACCGTGCCCGCCACGGAACCGACGATAGTGAGTGTCCGCTGCCGTTCTGAATTCATGTCGCCCGCCATACTCACAATGGTAGCTTAACCCTGATCGGCAATCACTTTGGTTTCTGGCTGTTTCGGCCAGTTTTGCGCGCCCCGTCGCGCCAATTTCCGATTACGCAAGATCGCTCGGCGCTCGACCGGACCAGATCGCTCGGCACTCGGCCGCACCGGATCGCTCGGCGCTCGACCACACCGGCTCGCTCAGCACTCCACCACGCTGACCGGAATCTCGATGACGTTCACCGCCAGCCCGCCGCGGGACGTCTCCTTGTACTTGTCCTTCATGTCCCGGCCGGTGTCGCGCAGGGTCTTGATGACCTGATCCAGCGAGACAAAGTGCTTGCCGTCGCCGCGCAGGGCCAGTCGCGCCGCGTGGATCGCCTTGATCGACGCCATGGCGTTGCGCTCGATGCACGGCACCTGCACCAGCCCGCCGATCGGATCGCAGGTCAGCCCCAGGTTGTGCTCCATGGCGATTTCGGCCGCATTCTCCACCTGCCACGGCGTTCCGCCGAGCACTTCGGCCAGGCCGCCGGCCGCCATCGAGCAGGCTGAACCGACCTCGCCCTGGCAGCCCACCTCGGCGCCGCTGATGGAGGCGTTCTCCTTGAACAGCACGCCGATGGCCGCGGCGGTCAGCAGGAAGCGGACCACGCCGTCGTCGTTGGCGCCAGGCACGAAGCGGGTGTAGTAGTGCAGCACCGCCGGCACGATGCCGGCCGCCCCGTTGGTGGGCGCCGTCACCACCCGTCCGCCCGCGGCGTTCTCCTCGTTGACGGCAAGCGCATAGAGCGTGACCCAGTCCAGCGCCGTGAGCGGGTCCGACAGCGAGGCCTCGGGCTTGGCCAGCAACTGGCCGTGGAGCTTCGGCGCCCGCCGCGGGATCTTCAGTCCGCCCGGCAGCACGCCGTCGTTGCGGCAGCCGCGGTCGACGCATTCCTGCATCGCCTCCCAGATCTTGAGCAGGCCGAAGCGGGTGGCCCTCTCGCGACGCCACGCAAGCTCGTTGGCGAGCATGATGTCGGAGATGCCCTGACCCGAGGCGTCGCAGTGCGCCAGGAGCGCGGCGGCGGTAGTGAAGGGATACACCAGCGACCGGACATCCTCGACGATCGTACCGACGCCGGAGCCGGATTCATCCAGCACGAAACCGCCGCCGACGGAGTAGTAGACTCGGGTGAGGAGTTGCTTGTTGCGGTCATTGTCGCTGTCGCGGAGATCGTCCCCGGCACGCTGGTCGTCTCCGGCGCTGACGCCGCCACCGGCGCCATAGGCCGTAAAGCGCATTCCATTGGGGTGCAGCGGCAAGCCCTTGCGCCGGTGCAGCAGCAGATCGGTCTTCTCGTGGAAGGCGATGGGGTGGTCGCCGTTCAGCCGCAGGGTCCCATCCCGCCGGATCGCCTCGATCCGCGCTGGAATCGCGCCCACGTCCACACTCTCAGGCCGCTCCCCTTCAAGGCCCAGCATCACGGCTTTCGGCGTGCCGTGGCCGCGGCCCGTGGCGCCGAGGGAGCCGTACATCTCGGCGCCGATTCGCACGACATCCCTCAGCACGCCGGCGTCCCGCAGGTCGGCGACGAACATCGACGCCGCCCGCATCGGACCGACGGTATGCGAACTGGAAGGACCGATACCGATCTTGAACAGATCGAATGTGCTGATCGCCATGTTCCGCCCACCCCCGGACTGCTGCACGCTACTGTACTTCGTTAGACTGCCGGAAGCGCAAGAATGCTCCCGAAAGGCGGCATCAGGTAAGGGAACGTCGCCTATTGTGGA
>JAPOPO010000242.1 GCA_026712885.1 Rhodospirillales bacterium
CCCCCGGCATGCCGGTCGAGGCGCATATCCGCACTTCGGAGCGCTCGGTGATGAGCTATCTGGTCAAGCCGGTGACGGACTTCTTCTACCGCTCACTGCGCGAAGAGTAACCGGCGGGAATACCGCGCACCCTGCTCCCACATACCTATTGCAACGACCTCTCGGGGCGATGCTGCCACGGCATAAGCGGCCCTTATGCCCTTTATGAGAATTCGTTATTGGACGCGTTCTCCCTCGGCAGGCACTCTCGGCCGCGTCGCTGAACGCTGCCATCAAGTGCAGCCTGGCGACGGGAGGTGGAGCGGCAAGGCATCTCGTGGTCGGCGCCCTGACATGAGCGGCGCTGGCGAGCCGAGGAGACGATAGAGCGATCCATCCCGCCTCGCACAGCGAGGCAACCGGACGCGACAGGATCGCACATCGGCTGCCCCGGACCCGAGCGAGATCGAGCTCCACGCGTAGACGAACACCGGAACCGGGCCCTGGACAGAACGCGGGCCCAGCGAGGGGGGACGACTGCCTCCACCGATCGGGGGCGGTCGTCCCTGTTTTCGATCGATCTGTGTGTTTTGATCCGGGGCCTTAGCCGGTGCGGAAGGGCCCGCCAAAGCTCTCGGCTGTGAAACGGGAGACGCGCAGGCTGCCCGACCAGTGGTGGGTCGCGGGGTCGGCCTTGCGCTTGAGCTGCTCGACGAATTGCGCGGCGCTTGGATAGCGCTCCCACACGCTGGGCAGGAACAGGCCGCGACGGTCGCCGTCCTGCAGGATCAAACCATCGCGGTCCGGCCTGACTTGACGCAAGAGGTCGGCCTCGTCGGTAAAGCGGACCAGGCGTGGGGTCGAGAGTATCGAAATACTGAGATCAGCCTGGGCAAGCTCTTCCGCAGTCACCGGGCTGAAGCGCGGGTCTTCGAAGCCGGACTTGTAGGCGTTGGCGACGACATTCAGCAACAGGGGCTCTTGCGCCGTGATCGTGCCGCAGCAGCCCCTAAGCTGGCCTGCGACCCTGAGCGTGATGAAGGAGGCCCGCATCGCCCGGAGCGCCGGCGACAACCCAGCGTCGAGCGTGGCGGGCATCGGCTGGCCGTTCTCCACCCCGAAAGCGAGCGATGCGCGCGCGGCATCGAGGAGCCGCGCACGATCGTTGTCCGAGAGCCGGGCGGACTCGGCGTATTCCATGGCGAAGGCGCCGTAGCCGACCACGCGGTCCTTGGTCCCGCTCGTGGCGCCGGAATTGCGGACATCGAGCGCCGTGACTCGCAGATCGAGCTCCTGGGCCCGCAGGAGCGCGCCGCCGAGCCCCCGGCAGCCACAGGCGCGCTCGCCGTCGATCTTCTCCGGCTGCAAGAGCTCGATCAGGGTCGCTGTCTCGCTGTCGAGCCGCTGCGCGGTTCCGTAGTCGTGGAAGTGCGAGAGGTCCGTGGAGATCAGGATCAGCGTTTCCGGCCCTCCCCAGAGCGTCTCCAAGACCTCCGCCACGTCGTCTTGACTCGCGTCCCCGACGAGGATCGGCACGATCGAAAAGTCGTCCAGCGCCCGCTGCAGGAACGGAAGTTGCACTTCCAGGCAGTGCTCCCGCGCGAAGGCGGCATCGGCAATGCGGAATCCCGGCCGCGTGAGCACGGGCTGCATCGCCGGCCAGTCGACGGGCACGGTGCCGAGCGGCGAGGCCCACGCGTCGGCGGAGGTGGTCGCCACGCCTGAGAAGCCCACGCGATGCGCGGGCCCCACCATCACCACGCGCCTGATGCGGTTGCTCCGCTCAACGAGCGGGGCGTAAGCGGTGCCAGCGATAGGGCCGGAATACACGTGGCCCGCGTGAGGGGCCACGATCACCTTGGGCTCGCCCGGCGGCGCCGGGCGGGCATCCTCAAGGCTGCGCATGACGAGGTCGGCGCATGCGCCGGGATCGGCCGGGTAGAAGGCGCCCGCCACCTCCGGCTGCCGCACGGTCGCGGGTCCCGCAGCGGGAGACATGGCCGAGACCTAGCACTCCCGGCCGGCGGCGCCAACCGTGTGGGCGGGTCAGGGGAGCGCCATTGCCAGGAGATTAGGCTCTTGTGAACCGCCGGTCTCCTCCCGTATCAAACTCTTGCGTGGCTTGGAGACGCCGATGGCCCAGGCCGAAAACCCTGCGCCCCCGATGCTGTATGAGACCCGCCCGCCCGCGATCCGCGGCCGGGGCCCGATTGTGCCGACCGAGCATTGGTCGATGCGTGAGGACGGGCGCGTGCAGTGCGAGATGTGCCCGCGGCTCTGCAAGCTCAAGGAAGGCGCGCGCGGCCTCTGCTTTGTCCGCGCCCGCGAGGACGACCGCATCGTCCTCACCACCTACGGCCGCTCATCGGGCTTCTGCATCGACCCGATCGAGAAGAAGCCGCTCAACCACTTCTTGCCGGGCACGCCGGTGCTCTCATTCGGCACCGCCGGCTGCAACCTCGCCTGCAACTTTTGCCAGAACCACGACATCTCCAAGAGCCGCGACATGGACCGCGTGCAAGACGAGGCGCAACCCGAAGCCATCGCCGCAGCGGCCGAGCGGTTGGGCTGCCGCTCCGTCGCCTTCACCTACAACGACCCGGTGATCTTCCACGAGTACGCCGCCGACATAGCCGAGGCCTGCCGGGCGCGCGGCATCAAGACCGTCGCCGTGACCGCCGGCTACCTCACCGACCAGGCACGCCCGGACTTCTTTCGCAATATCGACGCCGCCAACGTCGACCTGAAGGCGTTTACCGAGGACTTCTACTGGGCCGTCACCAAGGGCCACCTGCAGCCGGTGCTGGACACGCTGCTCTATCTCAGGCACGAGACCGATGTCTGGTTCGAGATCACCACGCTCGTGATCCCCGGCGAGAACGACAGCGAGCGCGAGATCGATTCGATGTGCGCCTGGGTGGTGGACCAACTCGGCCCCGACGTGCCGATGCACTTCAGCGCCTTCCACCCCGACTACCGCATGCTGGACAAGCCGCGCACGCCGTTCGAGATCCTGGCGATGGCGCGGCGCGTGGCGCTCCGCAACGGGGTGCGCTACGCCTATACAGGCAACGTCCACGACCTCGGCCGGCAATCGACCTACTGCCATGTCTGCGGCACGCGCACCATCGGCCGCGACTGGTACGAGCTCTCAGACTGGCGGTTGGACCATCGCGGCGCGTGCACCGTCTGCGGCACCGCGACCGCCGGGGTCTTCGACGGCCCGCCCGGGCGCTGGGGCAGAAAGCGCCAACCGGTGACCCTGGGTTGATTACACGGGCCTGTCCAAGCTCATATTCCCGTCGACATTTTGACCGGGATCGGCTCCAGAGAGGGCTTGCCAGAAACCGGCTAATCTGGGTCCACTGCGCCGGGCTTCCCTCAATCGTGAAGATCACGCCATGACGCTCACCGCCAACTGGTCCTATCCCACCGCCATCCGCTTCGGCGCGGGCCGCGTCGCCGAGCTGCCGCAGGCTTGCGCCGCCGCCGACATCCAACGGCCCCTGTTCGTGACCGACCGCGGCCTGGCGTCGTTGCCCATCACGCTAGCCGCCCTCGACGTCCTGGAGGAAGGCGGGCTCGGCCGCGCGGCCTTCACCGAGGTCGACCCCAATCCCACCGAGAAGAACCTCGATGCCGGCGTCGCCGCCTACCGCGCGGGCGGTCATGACGGGGTGGTCGCCTTCGGCGGTGGCTCGGCGCTGGACCTCGGCAAGATGGTCGCCTTCATGGCCGGCCAGACCCGGCCGGTCTGGGACTTCGAGGACGTGGGCGACTGGTGGACCCGTGCCGACGCAGACGCCATCTCGCCGAGCGTGGCCGTCCCCACCACAGCCGGCACCGGGTCGGAGGTGGGCCGCGCCAGCGTCGTCACCAACTCCGAGACGCGGGTGAAGAAGATCATCTTCCACCCCAAGGTGCTGCCCGCGGTGGTCATCGCCGATCCCGAGCTGACCGTCGGCATGCCGAAGCCGATCACGGCGGGTACGGGGATGGACGCCCTGGCTCACTGCCTGGAGGCCTATTGCTCGCCCTTCTATCACCCGATGGGGCAGGGCATCGCGCTGGAGGGCATGCGCCTCGTGCACGAAAACCTCAGCCGCGCCTACGCCGACGGCGGCGATCTGGAGGCGCGCGGCCACATGATGGCCGCCGCCAGCATGGGCGCGACTGCGTTTCAGAAGGGCCTCGGCGCAATCCACGCGCTAAGCCACCCGGTGGGCGCAGTCTTCGACACCCACCACGGCACGACCAACGCCTGCGTCATGCCCTACGTGCTCGACATGAACCGCCCCGCGGTGGAGGAGCGCCTTACCCACGCCGCCGCCTATCTCGGGATCGAAGGCGGCTACACGGGCTTCCACGACCGCGTGCTGGAGCTGCGCGAGACGTTGGGAATCCCAAAAACCCTCAGCGCGATGGGCGTCACCGCCGACCGCCTCGACGACCTCACCGCCATGGCCCTGGCGGACCCCACCGCCGGCGGCAACCCGGTCCCCATGACGGCGGCGAACACCCGGGCGCTGCTGGAGGCGTGTTTCTAGTTGAGTGAGCGCCCGCCGCGGGCCCTAAGCAGCAACTTCAGCCTCGATCCGCCTCGCGAGAGCGTCAAAGTCCTCTGGGCATTTCTGTCGAATCGCGGGAATACGCCGCGCGGCCTCTCGTCCGAGTTCGTCGCAGCCGCCGTCGGGGAGGTCGGCGATGCCCCGTTCCCTAGCCAGAACATTAAAGTACCGCTCTTTGACGTGGACCTCCGCGCGAACATCCGCCCAAGCCCAGTCTGCAGGTAAATTCAAGCCGGCCAGAACCCACGTCTCGATCTCTTCCCTGGCGTTCTCGGCGAAGAAGCTCCG
>JAPOPO010000244.1 GCA_026712885.1 Rhodospirillales bacterium
ACGGGAGGCCACAATGGCCCAGGTCAACTTCCGGATGTCCGAAGAGCGCCTCGCCTTCATCGACCGCGCGGCGGCGATCCGGGGTGTCACACGGACCGAGTTCGTGCTGCGGTCGAGCGAGGCGGCGGCGATCGAGACTCTAAACGAGCGTCCGATCATCACGTTAGACGACGAGGCCTGGGACGAGTTCGTTGCCGCGCTCGACGCGCCGGTGGATCCCGATCCCGCCGTGAAGGAACGTTACGCACGCCGGCCGCAGTGGGACCGGTAGCAGCGCCGGAGCCTCTCGGCCCCCGGCACGACATCTCGCAATTCTCATCGGGAGTTCCTGCCCTGGACGCCTGGCTGCAGAGCAAGGCACGTCTCAACGAGGCCAAAGGCGGCGCACGCACCTATGTCGCCTGCGACGGCGACCGCGTGGCCGGCTTCTACAGCCTGGCCGCAAGCGCCATCGAGAAAGGGCGGCTCTCGTCCCGAGCCAGCCGCAACATGCCGGATCCGATCCCGGTCATCCTGTTGGGTCAGCTTGCCGTGGACAGCGCCTACCAGGGCCGGCGGCTCGGCTCTGACCTGCTGGTCGACGCCGCACGCCGCGCCCGGGTCGCGGCAGAGATCATCGGCGCCCGCGCCATCGTGGTGCAGGGCATCGACGAGCAAGCAAAGACGTTTTACGGACGATTCGCTTTCCGTCCGTTCTCGGATCGCGAGCCCCTGATGCTGATCTTGCGGATATCCGAACTCGACGCGTTGCTGGAAGCGTGAGTTGTGCAGGCGACCGGACGCGCGCCGGGGTCAACCGGGACGCATCGGCCGACAGGAACATGGCAAAACGGAGTGGAACCGGGGCGTCGAATTACACGAGCACTTCGATCAGGGCGCTACCCGCCAGCCAGCTCGTTGACCTTGGCCGCCATGATAAAATCGTTCTCGTGCAGGCCCTTGATCTTGTGCGTGTAGAACAAGACCGTGCAGTAGCCCCAGCCAAAGGTGATGTCGGGATGATGGCCTTCGTCCTCGGCCAGATCACCGACCTTGTTCACCAGCGCGATGGACTCGGCGAAATTGCCGAGCGAGAAGGTGCGGCGGATCTTGGTGGCGTCGTCGATCAGCTCCCACCCCGGCGTTTGGTCCAGAAACGCCCGTGCTTCGGCTTCTTCGAGCGGCGGAATGCCGCCCCGGCAGGGTTCGCAGGTCTTGCTCGTCAGGCTCATGTCGTCCTCCGGCGGCGCGGGGCCCTCGCTTGGTCTCTCGGCCTTTGCTGTTGCGATGGCGGGAGAGGGCTGGAAAGATATTCGCCATACTACGCCAAGACTCTGGCTGACGAAGGGACTTCGTGAATGACGCCGATGGACGTGGCCGTCGACGTCTCGCCCGAGCCGTATATCCCCGCCGCCGGCGAGGGAGCGGCGCCCAGGCGCGTCACCATTCTGGGCTCTACGGGCTCGATCGGCTGCAACACCATCGACCTGATTGCCCGCCACCCGGAGGCCTTCGAGGTCGAGGCACTGACCGCCCAGCGCAGCGTGGCACAGCTCGCCGAGCAGGCCCGCGCGGTCGGTGCCAGGCGGGCCGTCATCGGCGATGCCGCGCTCTACAGCGCGCTCAAGGAGGCGCTCGCCGGCACGGACACGGTTGCCGCGGCTGGACGCGAGGCCCTGGTCGAGGCCGCAGCGGCGCCCGCCGATTTCGTCATGGCCGGGATCGTCGGCGCCGCGGGGCTCCGCCCGACACTGGCGGCTGCCGCGCAGGGTGCCGTCATTGGCCTCGCCAACAAGGAATGCCTGGTCTGCGCCGGCTCGCTCATGCTGGCCGAGGTCGAGCGCGGAGGCGCGACGCTGCTTCCGGTCGACTCGGAGCACAACGCCATCTATCAGGTGTTCGACTTCGAGCGCGCAAACAGCGTCGAGAAGATCGTGCTGACCGCCTCGGGCGGGCCCTTCCGCGAAGCGTCGAAGGAGACCATGGCGCAGGCCACGCCCGAACAGGCGGTGGCTCACCCCAACTGGGACATGGGCGCCAAGATTTCGGTGGATTCGGCAACCATGATGAACAAGGGCCTCGAGATGATCGAGGCCTTTCACTTGTTCCCGGTCGACGCGGAGCAGATCGAGGTGCTGGTGCATCCGCAATCGGTGATCCACAGCATGGTGGCCTACGAGGACGGCTCCGTGCTGGCGCAGTTGGGCACGCCCGACATGCGCGCGCCCATTGCCTCCGCCCTCGCCTGGCCGGCCCGCATGATGGCGCCCTCGCCCCGGCTCGACCTCGCGGCGCTCGGCCGCCTTACCTTCGAGCCGCCGGACCCGGTGCGCTTCCCGGCGCTTCGGCTCGCGCGGGAGGCCCTGACGCCAGGCGGCAGCGCCCCGATCGTGCTCAACGCTGCCAACGAGGTCGCCGTCGGCGGCTTTCTGGAGCGCCGCATCGGCTTCCTGGAGATCGCGCAGTTGGTCGAGCGCTGTCTCGAGCAGACCAACCATCGCGCCATCGATGGGCTGGACGATGTGTACGCGATGGACAGCGCCGCGAGGGAGCACGCCGAGCGGCTGCTCTCCAACGATACTTAGCGGCCGATGACGGATTCCGCATCCGCGGCGGTGGAAAGAGCGGGCGGCCAGGCACCGGCCGCGCGCGAGGAAAACATCCGTGCGCTGATCCGCGCGAACACCGAGAACTTCCCGGTCGGCTCCTTTCTGATCCCGCCCGACTGCCGGCCCCACGTCCACGCATTCTACCTGTTCGCCCGCAAGGCTGACGACATTGCCGATTCGCCGACCATCCCAGCAGCCGAGAAGGTGGCCCGGCTGCAAGAGGCGAGCGATGCCCTCGGCAGGGACGAGGCGGCGCTCCCTGACTGGGCCGTCCCCTATCACCGGAGCCTGATCGAGACCGGATGCCCGGCGCAGAACGGGCGCGACCTGCTCTCCGCCTTCATCCAGGACGCGACCAAGCTGCGCTACGCCGACTGGGACGACCTGATGGACTACTGCCAGCGCTCGGCGGCCTCGGTCGGCCGGGTGATGATGGACATCCACGGCGAGAGTGGCCACGCCGATATCGAGGGCTCGGACGCGCTCTGCAACGCCCTCCAGGTGCTCAACCATCTGCAGGACTGCGGCGAGGATTACCTTGCGCTCGACCGCGTGTACGTGCCGGAGCCTTGGCTGCAAGAGGCCGGTGGCGGTGTCGAGATGCTGGCCGAGCGGCGGGCGTCGCCGGCGGTACGCCACGCCATCGACCGTTGTCTCGCGGGCACTGCTGACTTGCTGAGACGCGCCGAGGCGATGCCGGGCTCGGTACGCCGCCGGCGCTTCCGCTGGGAGTGCGCGGTGATCGTCAGGCTGGCCTGGGCGCTCCAGCGCAGGCTCGCGCATGGCGCCCCCGTCGCGGGCCGTATCCGGGTGCCAAAAGGGAGCCCCGTCGGCCTTGTGCTGCGCAGCGTCGTCCAGGCATGGTGAGTGCGGCGGTCAGCCTGCCGATCCCGGAGGCGCCCGACCCCAAGCGCTACGTCGCCGAGGTGACCCGGG
>JAPOPO010000202.1 GCA_026712885.1 Rhodospirillales bacterium
CCCGTACCGGCCGGGGACGTTGACGGTTCTGACGAAGGTGGCGCACAGGCGAACGGAGTGCTTTTTTCCAGGAGGGATCATGTATCTTCCTACTCTTCGGTTTACGGGATTTTCGCTGCGGTGCAGCGTATCGCCGCGACAAGAAGAGAGTCAAAAACATGACGTTTATCAGTGTGTTAAGAGAACCTTGCGGCTTCCCCTGACACCCCGAAAAACACCCGTCAAGCAGGCATCTTGCCCGCAGCGGGCCGTAGGCCCGCATTGGTTCAAGCGGTCAGGATGCCCGCGCTCCCAGGGAAGTCCGGACGCCACACTTGACTCAACCTGCAAGGGAATGGCGTCCTGGACGCACTTCGATGACGGCAGACCGCAGCGCCCGACAAGGCACACACCATGACCCTCGACCCCGTCCAGCTCGCCCTCACCCAGAACCGCCTGGACTACGTCACCCGGCAGATGGGCGAGGTGATGGTGCGCACCGCGCGCAGCCCCATCTTCAGCCAGGCCCACGACTTCACCTGCTTCGTGTGCGGGCCGGACGGCTGGCTGGTCTCGCAGGCGGACGGGATTCCGATCCACTCCGGCGGGGGTGGCTTCGCGGTGCGCGCGGTGCTGCGCGACTTCGAAGACGACATCGAGCCCGGCGACGTCTTTGTGCTCAACGACCCCTGGCAGGCCGGCGGCAACCACCTGCCCGACTGGGTCATCGCCCGTCCGGTGTTCGTCGACGACCGGCGCGTCGCCTTCTGCTGCAACCGCGCCCACCAGTCCGACATCGGCGGCGGCGCGCCCGGCGCCTACAATCCGCTTGCCACCGACACCTGGCAGGAGGGGGTGCGGCTTCCGGCCCTGAAGCTCGTCTCGCGCGGCGAGACCCGCCGCGACCTGTGGCGGCTGCTGCTCGCGAACTCGCGCACCCCGGAGCTTCAGGACGGCGATCTGCGCGCCATGATCGGCGCGACCCGCATCGGGGCGGAGCGCGTGGCCGAGTTCGCCGAGGAGGTTACCGCCGAGCGCGCGCTCGAGCTCTTCGACGGCATCCTCGACCACGCCGAGCGCCGAATGCGCGCCGCGCTTGCCGCCCTGCCGGACGGGGTCTACGAGGGCGCCGACCACTCCGACAACGACTGCTTCGGGCCGTGCGACCTGGCGATCCGTGCCCGCCTCACCATCGACGGCGACGGCGCCCGGGTGGACCTGAGCGAATCCAGCCCGCAGATCCGCGGTTTCAAGAACAGCACCTGGGCGAACACCTGCTCCAGCGTCTACACCGCCTTCGCGTCGTTCTTCCAGCCCGACATCCCCCGCAACGAGGGCACCTTCCGCGCCCTGGAGATCATCGCCCCCGAGGGCAGCATCGTGAACGCGACCGAGGGCGCGGCCACCACCATGTGCACGGTGTTCGTCGCCCACGAGATCATCCACGCCTGCTGGAAGGCGCTCGGCGCGGCGGCACCCGAGCGGGCCTGCGCGGGCTGGGCCAAGAACGTCTTCGGCATCACCACCGGCCGGCACGGCGACGGCCGGCGCTACGTGCTCTACCACGGCCTCGCCGCCGCCGGGGCCGGCGCGGTGGAGGGGCGCGACGGGTTCAACCAGATCGGCCACCTCTGCACCCTGGGCGGCCTGGTGATGCCGAGCCTGGAGGTCTACGAGCAGCTCTATCCCGTGCGCTACCGCCGCTGCGAGTTCCGCCGCGACGGCGGCGGCCCCGGGGAGTGGCGCGGCGGCACCGGCGTCGAGTACGAGATCGACGTCCACACCGAGGGCACCTGGTCGTTCCGCGGAGAGGGTCTGCGCTACAGGAGCGGCTACGGCGCCGCCTCGGGTCTCGACGGCGAAGGCGGCGAGATGGAGGTGCATCCGGCCGACGCGCCGGCGTTCGAGGCCCCGAAGTTCGGGCTGCGCGAGCTCGGGCCGGCGCGGCTCGTCACCTCGTCACCGGGAGGTGGCGGGTTCGGTGAACCGCTCGACCGCGACCCGGAACGGGTGCTCCGGGACGTACGCGACGGCGTCGTCTCCGTGGAGGCCGCTCGCGACCACTACGGCGTGGTCGTCGCCTCCGGCGGCCGACGGATCGACGCCGGCGCAACGGCACGACAGCGCAGTGCGTTGCGAGGCGCCAGCGCATCGGATGCGCGATGAAAACCCAAAACAGGAGGAACCGATTCGATGCTTGACCTCTACACCTGGCCGACCCCGAACGGCCACAAGGTCCACATCCTGCTCGAGGAGCTCGGGGTCGACTACGACGTGATCCCGATCGACATCTGGGCGGGAGAGCAGTTCTCGCCGGATTTCCTGCGCATCAGCCCCAACAACAAGATGCCGGCCCTGGTCGATCGAGACGGTCCGGACGGGGCGCCGATCTCCATCTTCGAGTCCGGGGCGATACTCCTCTACCTCGCCGAGAAGCATCGCCGGTTCCTGCCGCAGGATGCGCGCGGGCGATGGGAAGTCGTGCAGTGGCTGATGTTCCAGATGAGCGGCGTAGGACCATTCCTCGGCCAGGCCCATCATTTCCGCGGGTACGCGCCGGAGAAGATCGCCTATGCGGTCGACCGCTACACGAACGAGGCGAGCCGCATCTACCGCGTGCTCGACGGGCGGCTCGCGGATCGGGAGTACCTCGCGGGCGAGGACTCGATCGCCGACATCGCCACGTTTCCGTGGCTGCGCCCGCACGAGCGCCAGGGACAGTCGCTCTCGGACTTCCCGAGCGTGGAGCGATGGTTCCGCGCGATCGAACGCCGCCCCGCGGTCGAGCGCGGCGTGCAGGTGCTCGCGGACCGTCGTCGCGCCGGTCCGCTGAGCGCGCAGGCGCGCGAGAACATGTTCGGGGCGAAGCAGTACGCGAGTCGTTGAGAGAGGGCGAACCGACAGCCGTACACGGCTCGCAGTGCATGCGCTGCCTGTGGCGAGCCTGCGCGGGCCCACCCGGGCTCGGACGGTTGCTTCGTGCCCTGGCCGCGGCATTCGCCGTTGCCGCGACGGCGGCGCTCGTCGCAACGGCAGGCGCCGCGATGGCGGGCGATTCCGGCGCACGGCTCCTGCGCGCCCTCCCCCACTACGCGGCACCGGCGCTCGCGGCCGGCTGGATCGCCGCCGCCCTCGCCGCCCTTCTCCTGAGGTCGCTCGCACGAACGCCTGCAGTCGTCGGGGCCGCCATCCGCGCCGCGGCACACCTGTGCGCGCCGCCGCTGCTGTGGCTCGCCGCCATGCACGCCGGCGCCTGGCTCGAGTGGCAGGTGCGGCGCACCCCCATCGCCTGGGGGACGGACTGGTTCTACGCGGAGATGTACAACGAGTACGTGCGCGAGCCGGGCGGACTGGCGCTTTCCGTGAGCGTCGCGGCGGCGGTGACGGTGCCGCTCTTCACCGTGCTCGCGGCATGGATCACGTGCGCCTGCTTCTTCCGCGAATCGGGATAGGGGGGAGCCTCGCGGCTCCACCCCTCCCACACCACCGTGCATACGGGTCCGTACACGGCGGTTCGACGGAGTTAAGCGGTCGGACGGCATCGAAGAGGGGCGAGGCCGAGCCGGGCGAAGAAGGCGTTAGGTAGCGCGTAAGCGAGCGCGGGGCTATTGCTGAGCCGCCATGGGCCGTGTGCACTGCCGGCGGTTTTCGCCGCCAAGTGCCTGTTGATGCCGAGACGGCGCAGCGCCGCAAAGCGGGGGCGCCCGCGCTTCCACTGCCGCCACACGAAGGCACGCAGCCGCCGTCTGACCCATTGGTCGAGGCGCAGCAGCACCGAAGGGGTTTCGCAGAAGCCAAAGTAGCCCCGCCACCCCAAGAGGTAGCGCGACAGCTCCGCGACGAGGCGAGCGAGACTGACACGCCTGGTACGACGTGTCATCTCCCGGACCCTTGCCTTGAACCGGGCGAGCGCCTGCGGCGCGATGCGCCGCTTGAGCGTCTGCCCGCCCGTGAAGCTGAAGCCCAGGAAGGCCCGCACCGCTGGACGATCCACTGCGCTCTTGGCCGCATTCACCCTCAGCTTCAGCCGCCGGGCAAGGAATCGTGTCACGCTCGCCATGACCCGCTCGCCCGCTCGTTGCGACCGCACGTAGATGTTGCAGTCGTCGGCATAGCGCACGAAGCGGTGACCGCGCTTCTCCAGCTCCTTGTCCAGAACATCCAGCATCAGGTTCGATAACAGCGGCGACAGCGGCCCGCCCTGCGGCACTCCCTCGGTGGTTGGGCCGACCAGCCCGCCGTCGAGCACCCCCGCGGTCAAGAAGCCACGGATGAGCTTGAGCAGGCGTTTGTCGGCCACGCGCTGGGCCACCAGTCCCATCAAGATGTCGTGATTTACCCGGTCGAAGAACTTCTCCAGATCGAGATCGACCACGATGGCGAAGCCCGCGCGGATATGCTCCTGCGCACGCTCCACCGCCTGATGGGCCGAGCGTCCGGGCCGGAACCCGTAGCTCGCGTCCGAGAAGCTTCCGTCCCAGTCTCCCTGCAGCACCTGCATCACCGCCTGCTGGATGAAGCGGTCAAGCACCGTGGGCACGCCGAGCGGGC
Source organism: Rhodospirillales bacterium (assembly GCA_026712885.1). GTDB lineage: Bacteria > Pseudomonadota > Alphaproteobacteria > UBA828 > UBA828 > WTGU01. The sequence continues at coordinate 4,531 of JAPOPO010000202.1, forward strand.
GAATGCCGCCTGATGCCTTCGGTATCTCCACCCGCCGTACCGGCTGCGGCTCATAGGTGCCGTCGAGAAGTCGCGACTTCGTCTCGGGCCAGTGGTCTTTCAGATAGGCACCCAACTCCCCGACCGTCATACCGTCGATGCCGGGCGCCCCTTTGTTGCGCCGCACACGCGCCAGCGCCTTCCTCAGATTGCCGGGTTCGGCCACCGCCTCCATGGATGGTCCCCGCCCGGCCGCCGGGTGTTCGGGGCCGGCTCGCGCCACGCAAACTTCGGTCCCTTGCGGACCGGGCCTCCGGGCTTCACCCTTCGCCTCCGGCTCCAAGGCCAGTTCCAACTGGATAGTCTGCCGCTTGGCTTGCATGAGCGGGCCGTCCTACTGACCCTGTCCGTCGTTCGGGCCTTCGTCGGCGTGCCGACTACTATGCCCTCTGCTGACTTCTGCGCCGTGATGACGGTCCTTGCGAACACGCTCAGTCCGGGGATTCCGGACACGGCGCAGACCTCCCGAGGTAAGACCGACCGCCTTCACCGCACACCCGCCGAATTTACCACCCCGGCCCTTGATGGCTGTGGACTTCGCGATCATTTGCCCGCTCGTCCGGCCGGGTAGGCCTCGTATCCGGTTCTTGTCCATCGGGTCGCGGCTTTGCTCCACGCTTCCTTCAGACCCCGCCTCGCGACGACGCCCTTGCGCTTCGCTAATCCTTCGCCGCCATCGGGCTGGATAGAGGACTTGCACCTCCAAGCTGTCAGCCATGCTCGGCACACAAAAAAGGCGGCCCCCGTGAAGGGGCCGCCGGCACGACCGGAAGAATGACTCGGGTCAGTCGTAGTTGAAGATGTCCGGACGCGGATCGGGGATGAACCCGTCCGCGTTCGGCATCACCACCTTCGGCAGGGTCTCCGCGTTCATGACCTCGTCCTTGCCGATGATGTTGCCCTCGGCCAGGATGTAGGCGGTCACCGCATACACGTCGTCGTCGGTCATCGACCCCGGGGTGTGGAACGGCATGGCCCGCTTGGTGAAGTCGAACAGCGTGCTGGCGTAGGGCCAGTAGCTCTCCACGGTCTTCTGGGGCTGGCCGCTCGCGAGGCTGCCCCGCCCGCCGATCAGCGCGGCGCCGCCGGTGCCCTTGACCCCACCGAGATCAGCGCCGTGGCAGGCAAGGCATTGCTGCATGTACACCTGCTTGCCGGCCTCGTAGCCGCCCTCGCCA
>JAPOPO010000223.1 GCA_026712885.1 Rhodospirillales bacterium
CCAGTGCTTCGCCGGCCTCGGCGCGGGCGACGTCATCGCCTGCCAGGCGCTGAAGCGGGGCGAGCCGCCGAAGGCCATCGTCAACCGCGAGATTCTCGACAACGCGGCCTGGCGGGCCAAGCTCGCGCGCTACGCCGAGACGTTCGGCGGCTGATCGCATGCGTCCCACCACCAGTTCTTTACCAATTGGACATCGGTAAAGGACCGGACGCTGTTCGTCTGAATGGGCAATGTCCGGGAGCACGACGCGATGCCGCGCGTGAGCGCCAAGCGCCAGATTACGCTTCCCATCGATCAATGCCGGGAGGTCGGCATTGAGCCGGGCGACGAGTACCGCAGCTTCGTCGCCGATGGGCGCATCACCATCGTGCGGAAGACCGCCGGCGCAGCCAAAGGCATTTTGTGCCACGTGGACGGCACTTCCGGGGTTAGCGACGAAGAGTCCCTGGAGGACGCACTCGACGAGTCGACGCCTTGAAGGGCGTCTACACCTTCGGCGCGGCCATGCAGCGGTTGCCGCATACCGCATCGCTCTGAAGGCGCCGCGAAGATCATGAAATCGGTCGGAAATGCGGGCTGAAGACGCGCCGTGACCGGGTTCGACTTTCCGCCGCCGGCGATGCCGGCGGGCACCGACGCGCTCCGCGCCGAGGTCCGCGCGTTCCTCGCGGACTCGCAGGCGGCCCTGGGCTGGCGGCCCGATTCCGACTTCGGCTCCGACTGGTCGGCCTCTTTCAGCCGTTCGCTCGGCGCGCGGGGCTGGATCGGCATGTGTTGGCCCAAGCAGTATGGCGGGCGCGAGCGCTCGGCGCTGGAGCGCTACGTCGTGATCGAGGAGCTTCTGGCGGCGGGGGCGCCGGTCTACGCCCATTGGGTCGCGGACCGGCAGAGCGGCCCGCTGCTGCTGCGCTTCGGCGGCGAGGAACAGCGCCAGGCGATCCTGCCCAGGATCGCCGCGGGCGAGTGCTACTTCGCCATCGGCATGAGCGAGCCGGATTCCGGCTCCGACCTCGCCTCGGTGCGCACCCGCGCGGAGCGGACGGCGGACGGCTGGCGCATCGATGGCACCAAGGTGTGGACCAGCAACGCGCACCGCTCGCAGTACATGATCGCGCTATGCCGCACGGGGCCCGCCGGCGAGAGCCGCCACGAAGGCCTCAGCCAGTTCCTGATCGACCTCGAAGCCGACGGCGTGCGGGTCAGCCCCATCGTCAACCTGGCGGGCAAGCACGACTTCAACGAATGCGTCTTCGAGGATGTGACGGTTCCCGCCGACCGGCTAATCGGGCAGGAAGGGGACGGCTGGCGTCAGGTGACCGGCGAGCTTGCGTTGGAGCGGAGCGGGCCCGAGCGCATCCTCAGCACCTTTCACCTCTTCGCCGTGCTGGTCGAGCGGGCGGGGCCCAGCCCTGAGCCGCAGCTCGCCGAGGCTATCGGGCGGCTCACGGCGGAGCTCTACGCGCTGCGGGCGATGTCCCTCGCCGTCGCCGGTCAACTGGAGAAGGGGGAGTTCCCTGAGGTCGAAGCCGCCATCGTCAAGGACATGGGCACGCGATTCGAAGCCGAGGTGGTCGAGACACTGCGCCGCGCCGTGCCGCTGGAGCCGGTCGCCGGAGGAAGCGCCAACGCGCCGTCGCTCGAAGCGGCGTTGGGCGCGACGGTGTTGGGGCTACCCTCGTTCACGCTGCGGGGCGGTACCAACGAGATCCTGCGCTCGATCATCGCCCGTGGTCTGGGTGTCAGGTGAGGGGCCGATGAGCGACGAGACGGTGCGCCTGATCGAGAAGACTGCTGACGACCTGTTCGCGGCGGAGAGCGAGACTGCGCGTGCGGCCCTCGCGGAAGGCGCCTGGCCCGAGCGGCTCTGGCAGACCTTCGCCGAAACCGGGCTCGCGCAGGCGGCACTCCCGGAAGAGGCGGGCGGCGCAGGCGTCGTTGCGGGGCTCGCGGTGCTGCGCGCGGCGGGCCGCCATGCGGCGCCGATCCCTGTTGCCGAGACGATGGTCGGAACCCTGCTCTGCCATGCGGCGAGTATCGAGGCGCCGGCCGGCCCGCTTTCCGTGCACGCGCTGCCAGATGGAGCAGGCGTCGGCGGCGTCACCACCCTGCCGCGAGTCCCGTGGGCGCGCTTCGTCTCTACCGTCGTGGTCGCCGCTCCGGGCGAGGGGCTGGCCTCGTGCAAGCCGGTCGATATCGGCGAGGGCGCCAACCTGGCCGGCGAGCCGCGCGACGACGTCACGCTTGCCGGCCCGCCGGACCGCTTCGTTTCCTGTCCGCCCGAGGTAGACGGCTTCGCGCTGATGGCGCTCGCGCGCGCCGCCCAGCTAAGGGGCGCGATGGAGCACGTGCTCGCCATGAGCGTGGGCTACGCGCAGGATCGCGTGCAGTTCGGCCGGCCGCTGGCGCGCTTCCAGGCGATCCAGCATTACTTGGCCGAAATCGCCGGCGAGGCGGCGGCCACCGGGGCGGCGGTGGATGCGGCTCCGCAGGCGGGCACACCCTTCGCCTTCGCGGCCGCCAAGTCGCGGGCAAGCCAGGCGGCAGGCACGGTCGCCCGCCTCGCGCATCAGGTGCACGGCGCCATCGGCTACACCGCGGAGCACGACCTGCACATCTGGACCAAGCGCCTCTGGGCCTGGCGCGACGAGTGCGGCAACGAGGCCCACTGGTGGCAGGTGCTGGGCGCCGAGACCGCGCGGGGTGGCGGTGCGGCGCTCTGGCCGACGATGGTCGCTGCCTCGGGCAGCGCGGTAGAAGAAGCGGCCTCTGGCGGCGCGGTAGAAGAAGCGGCCTCGGGCAGCGCGGTAGAAGAAGCCGCCTCCGGCAGCGCGGCAGTAGAAGAGGGAGGGAGCCCGTGACCGACGAGATCCGCCTGGAGGTCGCGGAGCGTATCGCGACGATCACGCTCAACCGGCCCGAGCGGCGCAACGCCTTCACCCGGACCATGATCGACGCCTGGGCCGCCGCCCTCGCCGATTGCCGGGATCGCGAGGATGTGAACGTTGTGGTGGTGACCGGGGCGGGCAAGGCCTTCTGCAGCGGCGGTGACATCAAGGAGCTGATGGGGGAGGGGCTGGAGCAGGCGCCGGCCGAGCAGCGGGCGACGATCGGCGAGCACGTGCACCGCATCCCGCTCACCCTCGCCGACATGGACAAGCCGGTGATCGCGGCCGTCAACGGTGCCGCCATCGGCGCCGGCCTCGACCTCGCGCTCGCGATGGACCTGCGCTTCGCCGCGGCCTCTGCCAGGTTCGCGGAGACTTACGTCAAGGTCGGGCTCGCGCCGGGCGCCGGCGGCGCGCACTGGCTGCCGCGGGTGGTGGGGCAGGCCAAGGCGCTGGAGCTTCTGTGGACGGGCGACGCCATCGACGCGGCCGAGGCCGAGCGCATCGGTCTCGTCAACCGGGTTTGCACCGATGACGAGCTGATGCCGCAGACGATGGAACTCGCGCACCGCCTGGCGGACGGCCCGACTTTGGCCGTCCGCGCCATCAAGCGGCTGGTGCGGGACGGCATCGGCGGTGATCTGCGCGCCGGGCTGGATCGCGCCTCCGCGACCTACGGCGTGCTCGGCTCCACCGACGATCACCGCGAGGCGGTGAGGGCCTTCGTCGAGAAGCGCACGCCGCGCTTCCAGGGGCGGTAGCGCGGTGGCGGCAGAGAGCGAGGCGCCGCCGGACCTCGCGGCGATCGAGACAGCACGGGCCACACTCGGCGATCTGATCGAGGAGACCCCGGTGCACCGCTGGCGCGAGGCGGCGGTCTCGGACGCTCTCGGGCCGGAGGGCGCCGTCTTCCTCAAGCTCGAGCTGTTCCAGCGCACCGGCACCTTCAAGGCGCGGGGTGCGCTGCTCAATGCATTGGCTCTGGACGAGGCGGGGCGGAAGCGCGGCGTCACGGCGGTGAGCGCCGGCAACCACGCCATCGCGGTGGCCTTCGCCGCACAGCGCGTCGGCACGTCGGCCAAGGTGGTGATGATGGAGGGTGCCGATCCCTTCCGCGTCGCCCAGGTGCGCCGCTATGGCGCGGCGCTGGTGCTGGTGCCGGATGTGCACGCGGCGTTCGAGACCGTGCGCGCCATCGAGGCCGACGAGGGCCGCACCTTCATACATCCCTTCGAGGGGCGGACCATCGCGCTCGGCACCGCGACCGTGGGCCTGGAGCTCGCGCGCCAAGTGCCGGAGCTGGATGCGGTGATCGTCCCCATCGGGGGCGGCGGCCTCTGCGCTGGCGTCTCCTGCGCCGTCAAGACCCTGCAGCCGCAGTGCCGCGTCTATGGCGTTGAGCCCGAGGGCGCGGACACCATGCGCCGCAGCTTCGCCGCAGGCTCGCCCCAGGCGATCGAGAGGGTCGCCACCATCGCCGACAGCCTCGGCGCGCCCCATGCCGCCCCCTATTCTTACGAACTCTGCCGGCGCTACGTCGACGAGCTGGTGACGATCGACGACGAGGCCATGCGCCGCGCCATGGGGCTGCTCTTCGCCGAGATGAAGCTCGCCGTGGAGCCGGCGGGCGCCGCGGCGACCGCTGCGCTGCTCGGCCCGCTCGCCGGCCGGCTACGAGGCCAGCGCACCGCAATCATCGTCTGCGGCACCAACATCGACGCAAAGAAGTTCATGGCCCAGGCGCTCTTCGCCTGAACCTTTCAGAAAGGCGTGTCTACCAGCTGTTGCGGAGCTCGCGGAGCTTGAGGAAGACCTCGCGCGGGCCGGGGGCGTCCGAGATATCCGGGAAGGCCTCGCGTAGGCGCGCGATCACCGTGGGGCTGTGGAGGCGGAAGAAGGTGTTGATCTCCTTCTCCAGCGCGAGCGTCGAGACCATGGCGTCGTCGGGGTCCTGCGGCCCTACATCCTTGAGCAGGGACGCCGCCCGCTCGTTGTCGGGCTCCCGGTCCAGGGTGAAGCCCAGGTTGTGCGCAATGTAGTCGTGGCCTGGATAGATCAGGGTCTCGTCCGGCAGCTTCGCGAGCTGGCCCGCAAAGGTCTCGTAGAGCTCCGCCGGATGGCCGCCGGAATGGCAGTTGCCGGCGCCGGCGTTGAACAGGGTATCGCCGCAGAAGAGGGCGGGTGTGTCGGTGCGTGACAGCAGGCAGACGTGGCTCATGGTGTGGCCGGGGGTGTCCAGTGCCTCAAGCTCCACCGTGGCGCCCACTTTGATGACGTCGCCCGCGCCGAGCCCGCGGTCGATGCCGGGGATCTTGCCCTTGGCGTTGGCGTGGGCGAGCAGGCTGGCGCCGGTGGCCTTGATCATCGCCTTGTTGCCGCCGGTGTGATCGCCGTGCTCGTGGGTGTTGAGGATC
>JAPOPO010000522.1 GCA_026712885.1 Rhodospirillales bacterium
GTCGTCCGCGCGGTTGGCGTTGAAGAAGTGATCCACGGGATCGCAGGGGAAGACCACCTCCACCAGCCGGTGGCTTGCGGTCCAGCGATCGATCTTGCGCTCGCCCTGCTCGACCAGGGCCTGGCGCAGGTCGGCCCGGAGCTCCACCGGCCAGAGCCCGAACACCGGATGCGTCCGGCCGCCCGAAACGGCACAGGCAAGATCGGCGCCCGCAAGGTCGCGGGCTTCCACCATCAACTCGACCATGTCACGCGGCAGAAAGGGTGCATCTGTGGCGAAGCTCGCCACCAGCGGGTGGTGGGGCGCATGCTCTGCCGCCCAGTCGAGCGCAGTCAGGATACCGGCGAGTGGCCCGGCGTGGCCTTCCACCACGTCGGCGACCACCGGCAGGCCGTACGGCGCAAACCGCGCGGGATCGCCATTGGCGTTCAGGATTAGGGGGCCGACCTGGGGTGCGACCCGCGCAATCACGCGCGCGAGCAGGGTCTCGCCTGCGAGCGACCTCAGGCACTTGTCGCCGCCCCCCATTCGGCGTGCCAATCCGCCTGCAAGCAGCACGCCTGCGACTGCCGTCATCGGCGGCACACTCCCCTCTGACCTCGTCTCGTGCGTATTGTCATTCGCCGATGGTCGCCGGTTTGATCCCGCTTGAAAAGCATCCAGGCCCAACTCATCTCACGCTACAGGGAGCGCACGCCTCCATGGCATACTGACGTCGACACGGGAGACTGCCGATGCAGACCGATAGCCACATTCTCGACGACGTGGCCCGGGTCGCCACCGGGGCCATGGGGGCGGCGAGCGGCCTCAAGAGCGAGCTCGATGCCATGGTCAAGCGGCGCCTCGAAGGAATTCTGGCGCAAATGGACCTGGTCCCGCGAGACGAGTTCGATGCGGTCAAGGAAATGGCGGCGCGCGCCCGAAGCGAAAGCGAGGCGCTGACCGAGCGGGTCGCCCGGCTGGAAGCGAAGCTCGCGGCGGCCGAAGCTACGCCGGAAACCGGCGCCAAGGAGGCAGGCGATGGACGATAAGACCCAGATCGAGCTGGAGGCCGCCGCCTTCCGCACGCTGGTCGCGCACCTGCGCAATCGCACGGACGTGCAGAACATCGAGCTGATGAACCTCGCCGGCTTCTGCCGCAACTGCCTCTCCAAGTGGTATCGCGCCGCCGCGGAGGAAAAGGGGCTCGACATGAACCTGGAGGAGGCGCGCCAGCTGGTCTACGGCATGACGTACGCGGAGTGGAAGGAGCACTTCCAGACCGAGGCGACGGCCGAGCAGAAGGCCAAGTACGCCGAAGAGGCCGCGAAGCACGGCTTCTGATTTGCTTAATCATCTCCCTCAGTCGCCGGGCGCTCGCTCCGCTCGCTTGGCTACGCGCCATTAGGCGCGCGGCGCAGTCGCGCCGTCCGGGCCTGCGGCCCGGTAACTTCGACGCGCCACACCCGTGGGCTGCTAGTTGCGAATGTGCTCCGCTCGCCTGTAAGTAAGTCTTTGGAGCGTGAGCGGTTGGCGCTCTCAGCAACTCCCTGAAGCAGAGAGGCCGTCGATGACGAAACCGGTCGGCATCGGGTTCCTGGGCTCCGGCTTCGTGAGCGCGATCCATGCCCGCGCGCTCGTACGCAATCCGCACGCAAACCTGGTCGCGGTGGTATCGCCCACGCCGGGCAATGCCGAGGCCTTTGCTGAGACCTACGGCTTGGCCCACCACTGGACCGATCACCGCCCGCTGCTGGAGCGCGACGATATCGACATGGTGGTCATCGGCACGCCCAACGACACCCACTGCCCGCTGGTGCTGGACTGCGCCGCCGCCGGCAAGCACGTCGTGCTGGAGAAGCCGATGTGCCTGAGCATGGCCGAGGCCGACAGCATGATCGCCGCCTGCGCCGACGCCGGTGTGCTCTTCATGTATGCCGAGGAGCTGTGCTTCGCGCCCAAGTACCTGCGCTTGAAGTCGCTGCTCGATGCTGGCGCGCTCGGCAGCCCCACTCTCGTCAAGCATTCGGAGAAGCACGACGGTCCTCACGCACCTCACTTTTGGGACGTCGAGCGCGCCGGCGGCGGTGTGCTCGCGGACATGGGCTGCCACGGCATCGCCTTCGCCCGCTGGATGCTCGATCGGGCGCCGATCGTCTCGGTCTACGCCCAGCTCTCCACCCAGGTGCACGGCGACAGGACCAGGGGCGAAGACAACGCGCTGCTCATCCTCGAGTTCGAAGGCGGCTGTCTCTTCCTCAACGAGACCAGCTGGACCAAGCCCGGCGGCATGGACGACCGGGCCGAGGTGCATGGCTCCAAGGGGGTAGCCTACGCCGACCTGCTCCACGGCAACTCGATCGAGACCTACAGCAGCGGCGGCTACGACTATGCGGTGGAGAAGGCCGGCGGCACCCAGGGCTGGAGCTTCACCATCTACGAGGAGGAGTGGAACTACGGTTTCTGGGGCGAGTTCGACCACTTCGTGGATTGCGTGCAGAACGGCACGGCGCCGCTGGTGACCGGAGAGGACGCGCGCGCGGTGCAGGAGGTGCTGTTCGCAGCCTACGAGTCCGCCCGCACCGGTACCAAGGTCGCGCTCCCCTTCAGGAGCGATGCGGCCAAGCCTTGGGACCTGTGGCAGGGCGGCGAGGGGTAAGTCGGTGCGTTTCACTGTCCTTCCGGATGGGGGAGCGCTGGACCGGGAAGCGGCGGCGCTGATTTTGGATGCGGCCGGCGCCAAGCCGGACCTCCTGATCTGCCTCGCGAGCGGGGGAACGCCGACCGGCACTTACGCCCTGCTTGCCCAGGAGCCGGAGCGGCTCGCGCACGCGCGCTTCATCCAGCTCGACGAGTGGGCGGGCATTGCTCCGGAGGACCCGGCGAGCTGCGCCGACTATCTGCGCCGCACGATGCGTGTCCCGCTCGCGGTGCCGCCGGAGCGATGGATCGGAATCCGCGGCGACGCGCCAGATGCCGGCGCCGAGTGCCGGCGGGTGGGCGCCGCCTTGGAGGCGGCCGGACCCATCGACCTCTGCATCCTGGGGCTCGGGCTGAACGGGCATCTGGCGCTGAACGAGCCGGCGGAAAGCTTCGACCCCTTCTGCCACGTCGCCACGCTTGCCGAGCAGTCCCGCGGCCATCCGATGGTCGCTGCGGCCGCCCGACCGGTCCGCCGGGGGCTGACGCTCGGCCTCGGCGACATCCTGCGCGCGCGCCGTATCCTGCTCTTGGTCTCCGGCGCCGCCAAACGAGAGCCGCTCTCGCAGTTGGCCGCCCGGCGCGTCACGCCGGCGCTGCCCGCTTCGTTCCTGTGGATGCACAGCGACGCCGTCTGCCTCTGCGACGAGGAGGCTGCGTCGGGCACGGGCCTCGACGGTGCCGGCCCATGAGCCGTTTTGCGCTGGGCGTCGACATTGGCGGCACCAAGATCGCTGTCGGCGCAGTCGGTGCAACCGGTGCGGTGCATGCAAGGCGGACCATCGCGACAGACGCCGCGGCGGGCTTCGATGCGGGGCTTGAGCGGCTCACGCGCGCCATCGACGAGACTCTGGCCGAGGCGGGCGTGGATGCGGCGGCGCTTGCGGGTATTGGCCTCGGCTGCCCTGGGCCCTTCGACGAAGCAAGCGGGAGGATCGAGAATTTCTACACCCTCCCCGGTTGGGAGGGGAATGACATCGTGAGCCCGCTCGTCGACCGCTTCGATAAGCCGGTGCGGCTCGTCAACGACGCGGATGCAGCGCTGTTGGGCGAAGCGCTGGCCGGCGGTGCCCGCGGCGCGCGCGTCGCGCTGATGCTGACCATCGGCACCGGCATCGGCGGCGCGGTGCTGATCGACGGTGCGATTCTGCGGGGTGCCGCCGGTGACCATCCCGAGATCGGCCATCTGATTGTCGACCCGACCGGGCCGGAATGTTACTGCGGCAGCCGAGGCTGCCTCGAAGCCTTTGCCGCAGGGCCTGCGCTCGCGCGGGCGGGCGCCGAATTCGGCTACGCGGATGCCGAAGCCGTCTTCGCCGCCGCCGATGCCGGCGCGGCGCAGGCTCGAGCCATCGTCGCCTGTAGCGCGGACGCCATGGAAACGGCGGTCTGGAGCCTCATCCATACCCTTCTACCCGAGGTGCTCCTCATCGGCGGCGGCATTGGCGAGCGCCACTTCGCGCTCTATCGCGCGTCCGCCGAGCGCGCCATCGCGCGCGCCGTGCTCGCGCCCGACGGCGCAATCCGCGTGGTCAAGGCGGCGCTCGGCAACGATGCGGGCATGGTGGGCGCTGCGGCGCTGATGCTCGACGATGCCTGATCTCCATCGGGTTCAGGACTGGGTCGATCCCAGCTTGACACCGGCGCTGCGATCCACGCATCTCGGTCGATGAGCGACTCTTCGGCTCGACAGGTTGGCGGAAGCGGTCGGCGCTCTGCTGTTGCACCGGACTTCGATGCGATCGTGGTCGGCGCGGGCTTCGCCGGTCTCTACATGCTCTATCGACTGCGCTCGATGGGGCTCTCGGTGCGCGTCCTGGAGCAGGGCGGCGGGGTCGGCGGCACCTGGTACTGGAACCGTTACCCTGGCGCCCGCTGCGATCTCGACAGCGTCGAGTATTCGTACCAGTTCTCCGACGCGCTCCAGCAGGAATGGCGGTGGAGCGAGCGCTTCGCCGGGCAGCCCGAGATCCTGCGCTACCTGGAGCATGTCGCGGACCGGTTCGACCTCCGTCGGGACATCCGGTTCAACACGACCGTCACGGAGGCGGCCTACGACGACGCGGCGGGATGCTGGCGCATCGCCACCGACGACGGTCAGCGGCTCTCCGCTACCTATTGCATCATGGCCACCGGGTGCCTCTCTGTCCCCAATCGGCCGGCGTTCGACGGCTTGGACCGCTTCCAGGGCGAGTGGTACCACACCGGCGCGTGGCCTCACGAAGCAATCTCCTTCGCCGGCAAGCGCGTCGGCATCGTCGGTACCGGCTCATCCGCAGTTCAGGCGATCCCCGTGATCGCGGTGGAGGCGCGCCACCTCACCGTCTTTCAGCGCCAGGCGAGCTACAGCATCCCCGCCCGCAA